>SLLW01000350.1 GCA_007133875.1 Balneolales bacterium
CCGCGCATATCCGGCAGCACCCAGAAGTGCTCCGGCCATGTAAAACGATGCGCGCATTTTACGGACCTGGTCATAGGGCGCCTCGTACGAGTTCATCGAGGTCGGATCGACCGTCAACGTGCGGTTCTCCTGATCGAAGGTGAGACCGGTACCGGTGACCTCAATAACTTTATTGAAGGTATAAATGTCCTGGAGCAGAGGAATATTGGTGATGGTGACAGGGCCATCGGCCAGCAGTGCAGCGGCAATAAGCGGGAGGGCGGCATTCTTCGATCCGCTGATCGGGAGCGTGCCCTTGAGCGGGTAGCCGCCCTGAATTACAAATTTGTCCAAAAGGGTAGATTTCTTGAGGTATTAAAAAATGGAACAGGGTTGATAAACCAATGTATAAACTCGGGCTTGTTTGTTATGATGCGGAACCGCATCTGGAAAAGGTCCGGGTGACGCATTACGGTATCAGTAACGGTGATGCATGGCATCCAGGCCTGACTTCGTTGCCCGATAATAAAACAATTCGGGATGATCGTTGTCAAAATGTCTCACTTTTTGACCAATATTGCCACCAAAGCCTTCGAACACCTCAATCATGTTGTGGTGCTGCAGGGAAATCAGGTCATCACGGATCTCACCGGCGGTAAGGCCGGTCTCCTCGCGAATATGATTGTAGTGTTCCACAAAAATGAGATTTTGCAGAATCAGTTTCTGACTTTCGGTTAATTTTCCCATGATTACTCGAGTTGAATGTCACCGTAGGTGATGAGATTGTTATTGCGATCATATATAAAAAGGCGGTGCAGTCCGTCGTTGATATCCAATGCGTCGCTGTATACTCTGGATGGTGAAAAATCAACCGGTTCGATACGCAGGACTATACGCTCCAAAGTCTGTTGAAACGAACGTTCAACACGGTCGGCCAGTCTGCGGGATCGCTCATCAACAAAATCGGGATAAACGACGGCATACAGCCCCTCGATGGTACCGTGCCCCGTGGTCAGGAGTTCGACTTCAATCCGTTCATTCCGGGTTGGATTGGGAAAAGCCGGGATCTCGACTTCAATAAACCCCTGAAACATCGGGCCGATCTGCCAGTCGCTCTCATCGATATGACTGGTGTCCACAATACCACCCGCGGATACACGTGTGAAATTTTCGGGTGTTCGGAAAGCATTTCGTTCAAATTCGACCTGATCCTGACTGCGGCTGCAGCCAGATGTCACCAGAAGCGTGGAAACGGCAAGAAACAGGAACGATATGAAGGTGATTTGAATGTTATGTTGCATAGTACAGTTAGTGCAGATGGGGAGCATCAGGTTCTTTTCGAAACCTTTTGTTCTCCATTTTCGTGTGATTATATGTAATTTCCCCGTGGCAGCACATCCCGGTCACAGTTCAACTCAAAAATAACGAATTATGTTGGAAGTAATTGGCATCAGTAATTGTAATACCATAAAAAAAACCAAAGAGTGGCTGGAGAAGAAGCAGATTGACTTTTCTTTTCGTGATGTAAAAAAGGAGCCGCTTACGCCGAATGAATTGGCGGATCTGGTGATGAAAGCGGGCCTTGAAACCCTGGTCAACCGGCAGGGCCGGAAGTGGAAAATGCTGGGTCTGTCCGACAAACAACTGACCGACAATGACCTGTTTGATGTCCTGCTGGAACACCAGACGATGATCAAGCGCCCGGTTTTGCGCAACGGGGAGGCCGTTCTGGTCGGTTTTGATGAGGATGCCATTGCCAGCTTCATCGAGGAGGATGTGTAAATGCGTATTTTCGCATTCATTACATGTGTTTTCTTCTGCATGATACTCCTGCTTCGGTATCCCGGGGAAAAGGATGCATATGTCGCGGCATCACTTTTTGGCATCGGCAAAGCAGCCGATGATACCGGCACGGTAGCTCCGGCAGAAGCTCCTGAACCGGCAGTGAATCTGTCCGAAACCGGAAAATCCATATCAGGCCCGCCCAAAATGGAAGACCTGAAAAACATCCGGGAGCGATTTACTTATGAAGTGCGATACGGCTTTCTGCGTCTCGGTGATGTTCATGTCTATTTCAAGGATGATACGGAATACCGGGAAAAACCGGTGCGACACCTGGTCACCGAAATGGTTTCCAACCGCAGGCTTCCGATCATTGGATACCGTGAAGCCCATTATCACGATTACATAGCATATAATGACTCCATACCCTATGGCGTACGCTTCTGGCAAAACAGCCTGCACCATGATATGACAGAGAGATATCTTTACGATTATGATTACGAATCGGGTTACGTGTTCAGCTTTGAAGAGGGGGAAGCGGTTGATACACTGGAACTGGACCGGCCGTCTGACAGCGGCCCTGCTCTTTTTTACTATTCCCGCCTGTTTGCCGGTACCGATACCTATCAGACCTATCCAATTTACATCGATCATGAACAGTCGGAAATCGAAATGACATTTACGACAGAAAAAGAGCCGTACGAGTCTAAGGCATTTCCGGACGAGGAGTTCATGGCATATTACATGGAAGGCAATGCCGATTTTGAAGGGCCTTTCGGGTTCTCGGGAAATTTTTCGGCCTATTTCAAGGATGATGAACTGCGGATTCCGCTGGAGGCCAGGGTCAGTATCTGGTTGGGCAGTGTCCGTGTCCGTCTGGTGGAATATGAACGGCTGAATTAAAACAGCGACATGCGTGACGGGGTGGTATTACCCCGGACTGTTATCCGTTTTTACCGGAATCCGCTCTGTTTTCGGTGATATTGAGCATCACTTTTCCTAAATTTTACATATTTACACTCTATTATTTTAGATGAAATCATGAGAATACTTTTTAAAAAATTATCCCATGCCGCGTCCCTTGATCTTCCTTCCTATGCCACTCCCGAGTCATCCGGTCTAGATCTGAGAGCGGCTTTGGAGACACCGGTCGTTCTTGAGCCGGGCCAGCGCACACTTATTCCGACCGGCTTTCAGATGGCACTTCCCCGTGGTTACGAGGCGCAGATCCGCCCGCGCAGCGGACTCGCACTGAAACACGGCATCACCATGCTCAATACACCGGGCACCATCGACGCCGATTACCGCGGAGAGGTGAAGGTATTGGCCATCAATCTCGGAGATGAGTCATTTGAAATTGGGCACGGGGATCGAATTGCGCAAATGGTAATCGCTCCGGTTACCCGCGGCGTGGTAACCGCTGTTGATGAGCTGCCCGACTCAGAGCGGGGCGAAGGCGGATTCGGAAGCACAGGAAAAGCGTGAATAAACTGGGTCCATATCTTGAGGTAATACGTCATAATCATCAGTTTCGCAGAGTTTGGCTGAGCCAGGTGATCTCCAACTTCGGGGATTGGTTCGGTGTTCTGGCGGTTTTCACGATTGTTCTGCAATACTCCGATTCGGAATTTCTGCTTGGGCTGATTATCGTCACAAAGTTTCTCTCTTTTGCCATGATCTCCCCGTTTGCAGGGTATCTGGCTGACCGGTACGATCGCCGGATTCTGATGATTCTCTGTGATTTCGGGCGTGGGGCCGTAGTACTCAGTTTTCTTTTTGTGCGTGATCCGTCCCTGTTGTGGCTGGTATATGTGCTGACCACTATGCAAATGGGGTTTGCCGCGGTCTTTGAACCATCCAAACAGGCATCCATACCCAACATCACCAGCGGTGATGAGCTTGTTAAGGCCAACATCATATCGAATCTGTCGTGGAGCATCATTTTTACCACAGGCATGGGTATTGGCGGATTGGTAACGGCGTGGCTTGGGACCGATGCGGTTTTTGTGATAAACGGTACCGGCTACATCCTGTCTACATGGTTTCTGTTCCGGGCAACCATTCCTCATCGCCGTGATGATGCGACCATAAAGTCACTGAGCAACCCTGTCCGGGGGATCATCGACGGATATAAATTCATTTTTGCCAATCAGCATATTTTGCGGCCGGCACTGGCAAAAGGATCCATAACATTTTTTCTTGGAGCCCTGGTATATATGTTGATTCTGGTTTCGGAGGAGATTCTGCTTATGGGAAGTATCGGTTTGGGACTGCTGTATGCCAGCCGGGGTTTGGGAACAGCGGTCGGACCGGTGCTGGTGAGGCGGTATTTTAGCGATGAACGGAAGTGGGTGAGGATGATGGGGCTCTCCATGATATCCGCCGGAGCTTTCTATGTGGTAATCGGCACATTGGAGGTGGTTTGGGTGATGGTGTTCCTGGTCTTCCTTGCCCATTGTGGATCGGGAGCCAATTGGGTGATGAGTACCGTATTGCTTCAAAAACGATCACCGGATGCGTTTCGCGGACGGATATTCAGCTCGGAGTGGCTGCTGTTTACATTCCTGCAGGCATTTTCGGTCACTGGTGCATCGCTGATCATGGAGTTTGGCCTGTTGACACTGCAAGAAGCCATCTGGATTTATGCTTCCGGATTGATACTTACGGGAGTGGCCTGGTTGTGGGTCGTTGCCCGGAAAGAGTCACGCTGGCAGCGGATGAATGCGGCGCGTACCTGGAGAGAAGAAATGCGTAAACACCAGGTTTCTGCCGTACCGGATCAGGGATGAAATTCGTGTTGTCACAATTTTCCCGCAGGGCCGGTCCGCAATACCATATGGAACGAATCACACACCGTGAAATACCTGGCACTGATTATGGATTCCAGCTATAACATGGCAGAGTGAAACAGGAATGTTACTCGTTTCCAAGTTCTTTGGCCCGCCGCGCCGCTTCGTCCACCGCTTTAATGAGCGTGACGCGCAGGCCGCCTTCCTCCAGCTTCAGCAAGCCGTCGATGGTACATCCCGCCGGGGTCGTTACGTGATCTTTCAGGATTGCGGGGTGCATGCCGGTCTCGGAGACCATTTGTGCCGACCCCAGACACGCCTGGGTAACGAGTGCTGTTGAGACATCGCGGGGTAGTCCGCATTTGACACCTCCCTCGGCCAGCGCTTCGATGATGACATAGATAAACGCCGGACCGCTGGCACTCAGGCCTGTAACCGCGTCGAAATGCTTTTCATCCAAAACCAATGTTTTTCCAACGGCATCAAACAGTTTTTGGGCAATATCAATATGTTCACCGTTGGTTTCTTTTCCGGCAGCCAGGACCGTCATGCCGGCACCGATCTTGGTCTGAAACGGACCGCGGCGCTTTGAGGCGTCGATCACACGAGTGACTGCGATGTGCCTGACGCTGAAGCAGATGGCGGTCAGGTTCAGCGGCAGCGTGTCCATCAGGAACCCCGGGTTGACACCGGTTCCCAGCACGGTCCGGCCGGCCTGCACCGCCGCGCGGTCGATCTGTTGAGCGTATTGATCGTGGTCGGCCCACGGGTAGCAGAGTTCTTCGGTGCTGCTGACGACATCCAGTCCCAGGCTCAGGATCTCGGCAAGCTGACCGCCGACCACGTCCAGAAACGAACCGGTGGTATGCAGCACTACGTCGGCCGCAGACTGCTGCAGTGCAGCCTGCAGCGTGGCAGCCACCTCGATACCGAGGATCCGACCGACGCCGAGGACCTCCCCGGCATCACGCCCGATCTTCTGCGGGTCTATATCGACCGCCCCGACAAGCTGCAACCGCTCTCGCGCCACTACTGCCCGCGCAGCGGCGCACCCGATCGGGCCGAGGCCATACTGAACCACCCTGATTGGCATCCGAGCTTCTCTCATCCGCGTGTCTCCCGCCATTGTCGAGGTTGTGAGTATAGCACGGTCGGCGTTCAGGCACTACAAACCGCCATCCGCACCCGTGTTCACGACAGCCGCGGCCGAGTCGACAGACCGCAGGGCGTGCCGACCGGCAGCGAGATCAGATCAATCCTGCCGCGCTCGGCCTCTCCATAGGCCTGGTTGCGGGGTAACACCGAGACCACCGCCTCAAGCTGCAAGCCGATCTGCGGCGGCCTTCTTCGGGTTTCACTCTGGGGGGAACGGTGCCGGATTGCTTCGCCACATGCAATCCCTGCACAGTAGTGCCGCAACAACAATTTCGGCACCAGCCGATGGGGTCACTCTTGCGGTAGCTGTCGGGTGCGCCGCGCACCGTCGGCGCTGCGGATGACTTCAATCGTCTTGGCCCACAGGTCGTAGCTGTCGAGGCGCGACAGCGGAATCCACTGCGCGTGTTGGGCGTCATCCGCGGCA
>SLLW01000060.1 GCA_007133875.1 Balneolales bacterium
CGAAAAGTCGGTAATGGAAATTTTCCAGGAAGATATCGCCCGGTTTCGGGTACTTTTTGCTGTTGATGACATTGAAAATCCGTTTGAAGCACTTGAATTGGGCCGCATTCCAAAACTGGATGCGCTGCAACTGTTTAACGGCACCATATACCGGTGGAACAGGCCATGTTACGGCATAACCGACGGAAAACCCCATCTGCGCATAGAAAACCGTGTACTACCTTCGGGACCCACCGTCATTGATGAAGTGGCCAATGCGGCATTCTGGCTTGGAATGATGGCTGGTATTTCCATGAAATATGATGATATCACCAAACTGATCCCTTTTAAAGAGGTGGAAACCAACTTCCTGAGTACCGCCCGCCGGGGATTGCTTTCCCAGATTAAATGGCTTGATGGCAACAGCCACCCTGTCCAGGAGCTCATCCTTGACGAACTGCTTCCCCTGGCACAAAAAGGCCTTGAACACCACAATATTGCAGCAGAAGATATTGAACGCTACCTCGGCATTATACGCGAGCGTACAAGCAAAGGCCAGAACGGCGCCATCTGGCAGCTGGATTCCTACCACCATCTTGATGATATCTGGAGCCGCAACGAGAAAATGACGGCGATTGCCGACGCTACACTGAAGCATCAGAAAACCGGCAAGCCGGTCCACACCTGGCCGAGGGCTACGGTTCTGCGAAAAAACCGGTGGGAGAAGGCGTTTGCCACCGTCGGACAGTTCATGACCACCGATATTTTCACATTAAACGAAGACGACATCATCGACCTCGCCGCCAATGTGATGGAGTGGCAGCGAATCCGGCATATCCCGGTGGAAAACAGCGAACATCAGCTGGTCGGGATGGTAACATACCGCTCCATGATCAGCACCCTGAATAACATCATTGCCAAAAATCAGGATCACACCAATGTCTCGGTAAGCGATATCATGGATCGTGAGGTGATTACCGCATCACCCGACACCGGCTCTATCGAAGCGATCGAACTGATGCATAACAATGACCTCTCCAGCCTGCCGGTTGTTGAAAACGGAAAGTTGGTTGGAATCGTCACGGAGTACGACTTCACCCGCATCGCTTTTGAAATGCTCAAAGAGCAGTTAAAAAAACGCTGATAACAAAACGAGTAAATTCGGGCCTTCTCACTATATTTTGCCGACAAATCCGTATCTTTGGAAAAAGAAACGAAACGGATGTATGGAGATCTATAAAGAATTTCAGTTTGAAGCGGCGCATTATCTGCCTAATCTGCCCGAATCCCACAAATGCCGCCGTATGCACGGCCATTCATACCGCATACGGTTATATATCAGCGGACCGGTTAATGCTAAAAACGGATGGATAAAGGATTTTGCCGATATCAAAAAAGCATTTTCGCCGGTATATCTGCAGCTGGACCATTACCTGCTGAACGAGATTGAAGGATTGGAGAACCCCACCAGTGAAAATCTCGCTATCTGGATCTGGGATAAAACCAAACCACTGCTGCCCGAACTCACACGTATTGAAGTGATGGAAACCTGTACAACAGGCTGTATTTACGCCGGGGAACACTCCTGAGCCCGGATTGACAAATCGTTTGACGGTAACCCGTATACCTTCCAATGGAAGCTGTCCCAAAGCCAGGTGGTACGATGCTCATTTCAGCTACCGTTACGGGGCAAGACGTGTGATTTTCCAGTGATGCTTGTCCTTCCTGGTGTAGCAGATCCGGTCATGCAACCGGTTAATCCGGCCCTGCCAGAACTCAAACCGGTGAGGTTTCACCAAAAAACCACCCCATTGCGGCGGCCGTGGAATCTCGTCGGTTTCAAATTCCTTCCGGGTTTTACTGACGAGTTTTTCGAGCTCCGAACGCGAGGAAATCTCCCGGCTTTGCGGTGATGCCAGCGCACTGAGCTGACTGGAAACCGGCCTGCTCCGGAAATATGCGTCCGACTGTGACTCGGATATTTTTTCAGCCTCACCTTCTATGCATATCTGGCGTACCAGTTCGGGCCAGTAGAACGTGATGGCTACGTTCGGGTTATTAAAAATGTGCCTGGACTTCCGGCTTTCGTAGTTGGTGTAAAAAAGAAACCCTTCCTCATCAAAACCCTTCATCAACACCGTCCGTGAAGCGGGCCTTCCCTGCTCGTCAACCGTGGCCAGATTCATGGCGTTGGGGTCATCCTCGATTAGCCGGGCCGCCTCTTCAAACCACTCCTCAAATTGATGGAACGGATCCGGGCTCACATTTTTCTCCTCGAGGGGTTTTCCCTGATACTCCCGACGTATCATAGCCACAGATTGACGTGCAAACTTCATCGGCTTCCGAACCTCATCCCTTGCTGGCAGCCATCTTTTTATAAAACGAATCACTGTTGTTATACCGGTTAATTTTAATGAGTCTGTCAAAAGCGGGAATCCGGATGAAAGTTACCAACGCCGCCACTCATATCATAAAAAAAAGCCATTCCGTTGTATCCGGAATGACTTTAAATCAACCTGATTCCTGTGAACGACAGGTTTACAAATCAGATTACAGGTTCCACTTCATGTGACGTTTGTACTCATGAAGAAACTCCTCAATAATCTGTTCTTTGCTGTAATTGGTCACATCGTGATAAAGCGGGCCATCTTTGAGAAACACTTCAGCACGATAGTTATCCCCTTTCTCATCCCGGAGTGGCAGTACAGGGAAGGAGAACTCTTTTTTCTTGTAGGGGCGGGACCGGATGGAGAAAAGGAACTCTTCGTGTCCCTCATAAAATACGCGTATGGTCGCTGCCATACGCTCCGTTTCCACATCGATATCCCGGTCGTACTCTTTCAGTTCATCGGCGATTTCTTCAAAAGCCGGTTCTACCACCTCCGAAATGAAGCGCTTGACTCGCTGCTTCCCCTTGGACTCGGCTCTCATTTTTGCCTTTCTTTGATGTTCTTCATCAAATATCTCTTTTAACGATTTTTTCCAGTCACTCATGATTTCGATCCTTGTTAGTTTGAAATGGGACGCTCCCGTGCTGGTACCTGCCGGTCATTCATCCGATGCAGGGTCCTTTTTATCTGTAGCTTTAAAGGATTTCTTGCGTACAAGGCGTTCTGTTCCTTCCTGGCTCAGCCCTTTGTACAAGCTGTAACACATAAGGATCAGAATCACAGTAAACGGCAAACCGGTCGAAATAGCTGCTGCCTGAAGCGCACCCAAACCACCTGCAAGGAGCAGAACCGCTGCAACGGCTCCTTCGGAAAGTGCCCAAAAGACACGCTGTCCTACCGGAGGATTTGGATTACCACCGGAAGCCAGCATATCAATTACCAGTGAGCCGGAGTCGGATGATGTCACGAAAAAAGTGATAATTACCAGCGTTGCTGCAACGGAGCTGATAGTCGCAATTGGAAGTCCGTCAAGCATGGCAAACAACATTTGCTCGGTATCCAGGCCGGCGATGCCTCCTTCTCCATAAAGTTCCATACTGAGTGCGGTATTCCCAAAAACAGTCAGCCAGATAAAGGTAAATGCGGTCGGTACAAGCAGAACCCCTGCGATGAACTCCTGGATGGTCCGCCCTCTTGAAATACGTGCTATAAACATCCCGACAAAAGGAGACCAGGAAATCCACCATCCCCAATAGAAGAGGGTCCAGCCACCAAGCCATCCCTCAACTTCTTCTCCATCAAACGTAGCCGTCCAGAAAGAGGACTGTATCAGGTTCTGGAGATAATTTCCGGTATTTTCAACAGTTGCATTAAGCAGATAGATTGTCGGACCAAAGATAAAGACAAAGATGACAAGCCCGATGGCAACGGTCATATTAAAATTACTGAGAACCCGGATCCCTTTATCCAGACCCAGGACAACGGAAATGGTAGCTACAGCAGTGATTCCTGCAATCAGCAGGATCTGAATATTGGTCGAAACGGCAATCCCGAAAAGGTACTCCAACCCGGCATTGACCTGCATCACTCCAAGGCCCAGCGATGTAGCAACTCCGAACATGGTTCCGAAAATTGCCAGAATATCAATGGTGTTACCCATCCATCCGTAAATTCTTTCTCCCAGAAGGGGGTAAAACGCAGAGCGGATGGAGAGTGGCAGCCCTTTCCGGAAAGAGAAGTAGGCGAGTGACATTCCTACAATGATGTACATCGCCCAGGGATGGAAGCCCCAGTGGAAAAAAGTCAGCTTCATGGCTTCTTTGGCAGCTTCGAGGGACTCCCCGTCCATTGTCGGTGGTGCCAGATAGTGGAACACCGGTTCCGCAACACTAAAGAAGACCAGTCCGATGCCCATACCGGCACTGAACAACATGGTAAACCATGACATGTAGCTGTAATCCGGTTCGGAGTCATCCGGGCCCAGTTTTATCTTGCCAAACCGGCTAAAAAACAGGTATACGACAAATATAACAAACATGGACATCGACAAAATATAAAGCCATCCGAATTGCGTAGCTATGTAATCCTGTACCATGCCAAAAATCACTTCTGCTCTAGCAGGGAAGGTGACACCAAAGAACAGAAATAGAAGAATGACACCGATGGAGATAAAAAAGATATAGGGGTTGACATCCAGGTTCAGCTTTTTATGCAGCGACATTGAACCTCCTTATTATTCGTTTGTAGTTAACTGAACGTTCTGCTTTTCAGAAACCAGGACACTACATTTGCAGAAATTGACATTTCTCAAGACCACGGAATATTGACAGGAACCAAAACGTAACCATACTGAGCATTATCGAACATAATAAAATTCACAATTATAGCAAAACATTGTATTTATAGAAGATACACGTTTCCACCGGTAATTTTTTATGACATCACATCCCGTACATGGTTAATCTTGGTGATTTTTGGGTAGCTTCGGCCAAACAGGCCTCTCTGCCTTAAGCCGTTGATTTTTGCTGCCCAAAACCGGCAGTAATCCGATCCAGAATAATCGCCATAATCACAACAACCAGACCCGCTTCAAATCCCTGGCCAACCTGGAGCCTTTGAATACCCCGAAGGACATCCGCTCCCAATCCACCGGCACCAATCATGGCCGCAATAACAACCATGGACAAGCCGAGCATGATGGATTGGTTAACGCCGGCCATAATCGTCGGTGTGGCCACCGGTATCTGTACCTTGAACAACTTCTGATTGGTGGTGGCACCGAAAGCATCGGCGGCTTCAATCAATTCATGAGGAACCTGCCGGATCCCGAGGTTAGTCAGGCGTATAAGCGGGGGTAGTGCAAATACAAAAGTCGCCACCACACCCGGTACAAGTCCCAGACCAAAAAACATAACTGCCGGTATGAGATAGACAAATGCCGGCATGGTCTGCATAAAATCGAGGACCGGACGAACAATAGAATGAAAGCGGTCGTTACGTGCAGCGAGTACTCCAATGGGAAGTCCAACAACCATTACCAAAAGTTCTGCCGTTAAAACCAGCGCCAACGTTTCGACAAATGCCTGCCATAACCCGATATTTTCGGACAGAAGCAGACCCAGCGCGGCAAAGATGGCAACCCGCCAACCGGCCATATACCAGGTAATTCCGGCAATAATGAGAATCATGACAGCTGGAGGAAGTGCCATCATGCCGTCTTTCAGGTTATTCACCAGGAAATAGACCAATGCACTGAAGCCGTCAAAAAAGGCGGCGTATTCATTTACCAGGTAGTCAACACCGGCGGAGATCCAATCTCTTATAGGAATTCGAAATGGTAGCATACGTAAGTTCTAAATAGATTATAATTTCGCTGTTTCGGTCAGGATGCCGATTCTTCAGTATTGCCGGCCGTTTCATCTTTGCTGACCTTTTCATCGGAACCGGAGCCATTGTCAGGATTTATATCATATCCTTCCGAGAGTGCAGCGATGATCGCACCTTTTACAATGACGCCACGCAGTTGATTGTTGCTGCTGACAACGGCAATCGGGCCGAAATCACTTTCATGGTAGACATTGATGACATCGGATAACGCCATATCCTCCTGCACATGGCTCGCTTCATGGAGTAGTTTTTTATCGAAGGGAATATTCTCCTGGTTCTGGTGTTCCTTGATATAATCGGCAAGTTCATTGGCCAGAATATACCCC
>SLLW01000435.1 GCA_007133875.1 Balneolales bacterium
GTCCTCCGGTACTTGGCGGGCTTCCCGTTCCGGAAAGGACCGCTACGTCCCGACTCCGGGATTTCGAAAACAACCGGGAAGTGGCTCTGATCGATACCCGAGGCCGCGAAGCATTCATGAACGGCCATCTGAAAGGTGCCATCTTTTCACCGCTCGACAAACAGTTCAATACAACAGCCGGATGCTATATTACCGAAGAACAACCGGTGTATCTGGTAATTGATGAGGAAAACCTGGTAGAGGCGGTTCGTGACCTGATTAATGTCGGACTGGACAAAATAGAGGGGTATATTCCGGTGGCCGATTACGAAAAATGGCTCACGGAAAATGATGCGGCTGTTTCTATACCGCATCTCCATTTCGAGCAGGATGGCGATAAACTTTTGGCGGATGATATCCATGTGCTGGATGTCCGTAAAGCATCCGAGTTTTCCGAGGGACACCTTGAAGGCGCCCAGAACATTCCGCATACAAGACTGCTGGAGCGCATCAACGAAGTTGATCCCGGTGGAAAAACGGTGTATGTCCACTGCTCCGCTGGTGGGCGTTCGGCTGTGGCCGCCGCACTTGTTCAGCGATTTGGTCACGATGTGGCCTACGTTGACGGTGAATTCGATGAATGGTTCAAAGACAAACAAACCTCTGTCGCCGGCTGATACGTCGATGACATACGTTACTGGGCTCCGGACTAGTTCCCGGAGCCCTAATACTATCAAACACGGTGAAACGATTTTTCCCCATACTAACGTGGCTATCCGGGTATCATTCCGGGATGTTCAAGGGTGATCTGGCTGCCGGCCTGACGGTCGGAGTGATGCTGATTCCCCAGGCGATGGCTTATGCGTTTATCGCCGGTTTGCCACCGGTTTATGGCCTCTACGCTGCACTTGTTCCGTTGGTCATATACGGGGTAATGGGGACATCACGCCAGCTGGGCGTGGGTCCGGTTGCGGTAGTCGCACTGCTGGTATCAGCGGGTGTAACCGAACTGGCCGAACCCGGAAGTACCGAATATATCCAACTGGCAATCCTCCTTGCATTGATGGTGGGGGTTATCCAACTGGTAATGGGACTTTTGCGGATGGGGTTTCTGGTCAATTTCCTGTCACATCCCGTAATCACCGGATTCATCGCGGCAACAGCTCTCATCATCGCTTTCAGCCAAATACACCACTTATTGGGAATTCCGATTGAGAGTTCGAAGCACATACACCGGATTCTGCAACAGGTATTTGAGTTGCGTTCTGACATACATCCCGGGTCGGTCGCAATTGGGGGTGGTGCTATTGCCCTTATTTATGGAATAAAAAAGTGGAACCGGAAAATACCCGGTGCACTGGTTGTGGTGGTGACAGGAATTCTGCTGGTTTCGCTAACCGGATGGGATCAGCATGGAATCCGGGTAATTGGTGAGGTCCCATCCGGCCTTCCGGCATTTGGTTTACCGGAGCTGTCGGTCGACGCCTTTTATTCTCTGCTGCCGATGGCTGCCGCTATTTCAATCATTGGATTTATGGAGTCAATTGCAGTAGCCAAATCGTTGCATGCACGGCACCGTGACTATAAACTGGATGCCAATCAGGAGCTGGTGGCACTTGGCTCAGCCAATCTGGGTGGCTCGCTGTTCCAGGCATTTCCGGTCACCGGAGGTTTTTCCCGTTCGGCGGTCAACGATCAGGCCGGTGCAAAAACAGGAATGTCAAGTATCATTAGTGCGTCCCTGGTTGGTCTGACGCTGCTGTTTTTGACATCCCTGTTCTATTATCTGCCCAACGCCGTGCTGGGTGCCATCATCATAACAGCGGTAATCGGGCTTATCGATGTGAAGGAGATCCGGTTTCTGTGGAAAACACAAAAAGTGGATTTTGCATTGATGTCGATTACGTTTTTTGTAACACTCTTGCTCGGTATTGAGGAGGGGATACTCACCGGAGTAGTGGCCTCACTGGGGGTGGTGATATACCACAACAGCAAGCCACACATTGCCCGGCTCGGACAATTGCCGGGAACCCGGACTTATCGCAATCTCTCCCGATTCAGCGAGGCGAAAGACCGGGACGATGTACTGGTAATACGTTTTGATGCCCCGCTTATTTATACCAATGCTGAGTATTTAAAAGAGCAGATCAGGAGGTACGTTAAGCGTAAAGGAGACACCCTGAAACTGGTAATACTGGACGCTTCCGGTATCAATTCTGTTGATACCACCGGGATTCATGCACTTGCTGAGCTGGAAGAGGAGTTGACAGGGAGCGGGATTCAACTTCGGATGGCTTCGGTTCACGGCCCGGTTCGTGATCTGTTGCATAGCAGCGGGTTTATAAACAAGAGTGATACGGCAAGGCAGGAAGCAGAACGGATGCTGCACCATGAGGTGCAGGATGCCATAGATAGCTACGAGCAGGAGTCAGGCAGTAATGAGCTTTCACAATGACAGGTTCATACTGAACAGTTAATCGACCCGGGTATTTCGCAATGTGGGAGATCCGACAGGCCTTTGGGATGTCTGTTTTTTTGCATATATTTCATATTCATTATATATAGATACATTAATACAAAGAGGATAAGCCATGTTGGATGCAGACTCTGGAGTGCATAAACTGGAACACTGCGCGTCGGTTTTAAAAGCCATAGCGCATCCCCTCAGAATTGCTATTATTGAGCTGCTCGAAGAGCATGGAAAATTATCGGTATCAGAAATTCATGAGCAGCTGGATGTTGAGCAGGCGGTAGCGTCGCATCACCTGGGGATTCTGAAAAACAAAGGGGTGCTGATCTCAAACCGGGAAGGAAAGAATATGAGATATGAACTCAAACACCGCCAGATCACCAAGATCATTGAGATTATGGAGCGGTGCAGTACCGTATAAATGGTAGACCTGTTTGATGCAACGGACTCAGGAGACGGCCCGGGAGCGGGCAACCGGTCTCAGCCACTCGCGACCCGGATGCGGCCGGTGTCGGTGGATGAATATGCCGGTCAGACCCACCTGCTTGGAGAGGGAAAACTGCTGCGGCGAATGATTGAGAGCGGCCGGATTGGTTCAATGATTTTTTACGGTCCGCCAAGCAGCGGGAAAACGACCCTTGCTCATGTGATTTCCCGCGAAATCGATGCCCAATTTGTAATTCTCAATGCGGTATTGGACGGGGTCAAGGAGTTTCGTGAAGTCGTGCACTATGCCGGCGAACAGAAAAAATTGTATCACAAGAAGACCATTCTCTTTGTGGATGAGATACACCGGTGGAACAAAGCTCAGCAAGATGCGCTGCTTCCGCATATCGAATCCGGGCTGATTACCCTGATTGGTGCCACCACATTGAATCCGTTCTATTCACTGGTCGGGCCGTTGTTATCACGCTGCCAGCTTTTCGAACTTTTCCCGTTTGAATCAGACGATATTCGCACTCTGCTGCAGCGTGCCCTTGATGATGATGAACGTGGATTGGGCGCTTATAAGGTTACGGTTTCTGATGAGGCGATCGACTATTTTACCGAATATTCGGGCGGTGATATTCGTCACGCGCTCAACGCTTTGGAGATGGCGGTGCTCACAAGCCGCGAAGATGATGACGGGGTGAAACGGGTAGATGTGGATGTGGCTCGCGAATCGATTCAGAAACGTTATCTGCGGTACGACCGCACCGGTGATGAGCACTACCATTTTGCATCAGCGCTGATCAAATCCATGCGAGGATCGGATCCTGATGCTGCGCTCTACTGGCTGACAGCCATGCTGGAAGGGGGGGAGGATCCACATTTTGTGTTTCGCCGCCTTCTGATTTTTGCTTCCGAGGATGTCGGCCTCGCGGATCCCCACGCCCTTTCGGTTGTTAACAGTGCCCATGACGCGTTTGAAAAGTGCGGCATGCCTGAGGGATTGTACTTTCTGTCACATGCTTGTCTGCACCTGTCACTGGCTCCAAAAAGCAACAGCACGGGTGCGATATTTGGGGTGGCGCGTGAGCACAAGGAGAAAGGAACCAGGCCGGTTCCGGATCATCTGCGTGACAAGACCGCCAATACAAAAAAGTCACGCTATCTGGAGGTTGAAAATGCGTCAGACAGTTATAAATATCCCCACAGTTATCCCGATCATTGGGTTGATCAGCAATATTTGCCCGATACCCTAAAGGATAAGCGATGGTACGAGCCGGGAGACCAGGGCCTGGAAGCCCGTCGATGGGAACGGCTGCGTCAGATACGGTCAGGGAAGCCGTAGTTTGCTTTTTATTCCGGGAAAGCGGCTTTTTGTCTGATATTTCTCAAAAGTTTGAGCCAGTGCGGTTAAAAGCCAGATCAGTTAAATCAGACCCGATAAAAAAAATAAGCCATCCCGTGGTCAGACGAGATGGCTTTTCTGTGAAGCATTATGTGTTGGTCAGGTTTTAGGTTGGATCTGATTTCGCACCTTTAAAGGTGGTGTCGATCATGGCAAAGTTGGGGTAAGCGCCAACACCATGTTCGGAAAGATCCAGTCCACGGGTTTCATACTCCTCGGTGACCCGAACGCCCATGATGGCATTTATGATACCAAAGACGGAAAAGGAAAAGAGTAACGTGAATCCGTAAATCGCAGCTACTCCAAGCAGCTGAATGCCAAAAGATCCAGCCGTGGAAAACAGTCCTACTGCAAGGGTTCCCCATATTCCTACGACGCCGTGAACCGAAATGGCTCCAACCGGATCATCGATTTTCAGATTATCAAACATAATGATGGATAAAACCACAAGGACACCACCAATGGCCCCAACTACGCAGGCCATGGCCGGTGAAATCACATCAGCACCGGCTGTAATTGCGACAAGGCCCGCCAGAATGCCGTTCAGGGCCATGGCGGCATCCAGTTTTTTGATGACAATGCGAGCGGTAAGCATGGCGGCAAGTGCACCGGAAGCGGCTGCCAGGGCAGTGGTAACAAAGACATAAGAAACCTCCACCGGGTTGGCGCTCAGAACGGATCCGCCGTTAAAACCAAACCAGCCGAACCAGAGAAGGAATACACCGACGGTAGCAAGCGGGACACTGTGCCCGGGAATGGTATGGGAAGATCCGTTGATGAATTTCCCGATTCTTGGGCCGAGAATGATAACACAGGCCAGTCCGGCAGCCCCGCCGACACCATGAACCAGTGTGGATCCTGCGAAATCGTAGAATCCGAGACCGTCAAGCCATCCTCCACCCCAGACCCAGCTACCTGTAATCGGGTAGCTAAACGCCACCAACAGCGCACCGAAGATCATGAAGGCGGAGATTCTGACCCGACCGGTGACACAGCCGGAAACAATGGTGGCAGCGGTAGCTGCGAACATGGCCTGAAAGATAAAGTCGGAGTAGATTGTCATTGCCTCCCCGTAGGCAGGGGTAAACATACCGACAGGATCCGACAGGTCAACGCCAATACCCAAACCTCCCGATCCAAGCACACCGTTAAAATCTCCCGGATACATCAGCTGAAAACCGATGACCGCGTAGCTCAGTATACCGGCAGTTAATATGAAAATATTTTTGTATATGACATTAATTGAGTTTTTACCCTGCGAAAACCCGCTTTCAACGGTGGCAAAGCCCAGGTGCATTATTAAGACCATGGCGGCAGCAATCAATATCCAGAGGTTGTCTATCACGAAAACCGCATATTCTGCAGATGATCGGAACGCTTCCATTGACTCATAAGAGGTTTCGGCAGCAAGACTTAACCCTGGAAGAAGCAACAAAGCTGAAAGTAACGCATAGCTTTTGGATGATCTTTTCAAGGATATCAGAGACATCATAGTGTTCTATTTGTTGGTGATTGTTGATTATACTCTAAGTTTTATGTAACAGCGTCTGAACGCATTAAAAAGTAAGTTAAAAAACTTAAAAATCAATATTAAATTATTGTTTAATACACTAATAATTAAATAATTAACTATCTTGCTTTAAAAAAGCGCTTTTGTTGCAGTATTTTTTTTTGAGTCCGCAAGTGAATGATTCGTGTGAGATTATA
>SLLW01000090.1 GCA_007133875.1 Balneolales bacterium
ATGACGGTATCATCATACTCTTCCGTGATAAAAATGGGATAGGAGAACTGATTGATAAAGGGAATAAGCTCATCCTGACCCCTCGGGGAGTCAAAACCGGCCTCATCAATAAGATGATCCGTCGTATGAGCGAATTCCTCCAGTTCACCCGTATAGTTTCCCGGGGTGTCGGAAGAATAGTTTGAAATGATTTCTTTCGTGGGTCTATGCATCGAATTTTTTAACGGGTTGTTGTTACAGATTCAATTTCTATACCACTTCGGTAAGGATGATACCTATACCTGTTTTATCAGCAAGTCGAAGTACAATCTTAAGGGGAAACCCCTCGGTGGAAAAAATTGCCATAACTCCGGCTGTTTTATCTGTGGTGTTCCGGATCAATATGTTGCAAGCATTAAATGGAAATTGTTTGTCAGAAATGGCACGAGTGTTGCTGTAGATGCACCATAAGAAAAATGATTCGTTTGTCCGGGCAATAAACCATACGCGAAATCGCATGAAACTCATAGACGACAACCACTCACAACTACTTGGCAGAGCAATGGATGCTCTGACTTTGCGGCAGAGAATTACGTCCGCAAATATAGCCAACCTGGATACTCCCGGGTACAAGAAGCTGGATGTACAGTTTGAAAATGAACTCAGGCGGGCCCAGGAAGCGGACGGGGTCCGGGGGATGAAAGAGGTGACCCCCACTATTGTGGAAACCAACGAGGCACCCGTCATGGAGGATGAAATGCTGGAAATGGCCGATACCCAGATTCGGGTCAATGTGATGGCACGCTCTCTGCGGCATCATTTTGATATGCTGCGAACCGGCATCACCGGAATCAACCGATAATTAGTTATTACTGCAAAACCGATATGTTACCTGACAGAATTTTTTCCTCATTTCAGACCGCATCCCAGGGGATGTCTGTCCAGCGTGAGAAAATTGCCACTGCAACCCGGAATATTGCCAATGCCGGAACATCGGCACCGGCGGGATCCAATAATGTGTATCGCCCGCAGTCTGTGCAGACACAAATAGCCGATCGCCAGGATTTCCAGCGGATGTTGCTGGACAATGTCTCCTCTCTCCGTCAGACCGATGCCCGGCATATCAGTACACCGGGGTCGGCTTCCGCAACCGCTTCAGGTTCCCGGGCATCAAATTTCGGACCCCAGGCACACATCGTTGAAACGGAAAATTTCCGGCACGAATACGACCCCAATCACCCGGATGCCGACGAGAATGGCATGGTCCGGTATCCGGACGTTGACCTGATCAGGGAAATGACCCAGCTTGTTAGTGCCAACCGCTTGTATGAAGCGAACTTAAGTGCCGTGGAAGCGGAAAAACAGATTATCAAACGATCACTTGAAATATAAGAATTGCTATGAATGTTGGATCTCTCAATGCGATACAATCCCAGGACATCACCCGGGGAAACGGTCTCAGACAAGCGGCGGATTTGGCAGGACCACCAACGCTGACCGATGACGAATCCCGCATGATTCGGAAGGAGTTTTCCGGTGCCAAGCCGGTCACATTTTACAAAGGGAATGGCGAAATGCAGGAAGAGATGATTTCCGGCCGCGGACGCCATTTGGATACAACCATATAATCATTATTACACACCAGGAACCGGAGAGAAACCGATGAGTATTTCCCCTATTGAATTACGCGCGTTACAACAGGCGGGTGAGGTCCAGCTCGGGCCACAGCGCCAGGAGCTGCGTCCTCCTGAAACGAAAGATTCTTTTGCTGATATGCTTACCCGGGCGGTTGGTTCGGTTGACGAGACCATGAAGACATCGGAACAGAGCATGCAGGATTTTGCTGCCGGAAAGACCGAAAATGTGCATGAGGTGATGATCAACATGCAACGGGCTCAGCTCAGTTTTCAGATGATGGTCGAAATCAGAAACAAGGCTATCGAGACCTATCAGGAAATCAGCCGGATGCAAATTTAGGGATAGGAGATCATGGGACGTATCAGCGAAACAATCAGAGCATTTTTTGAACCTCTCAGTACGGCGCAGCGAACCATATTTGGTTTGCTGGTGGCCATACTGGTGGTATTTCTCATCTCGGTGTTCTACTGGACACTCAAGCCCGAATACAGCCTGCTTTTTGGGTCCATGAACCCTGAAACCGCCAGTGAAGTCGCTGGTGAGCTGGAGGAGCGTGGCGTTCCGTACCGTGTGGAGGACAGCGGAAGGTCGATTTTTGTCCAGAGAAGCCAGGTGCATGAACTTCGCATGAAACTGGCATCTGTAGGACTTGCACAATCGGATGTCAAAGGGTATGAACTTTTTGACGACAGTGCATTGGGGATGACCGATTTCATGCAGCAAGTCAACCGGAAACGGGCGCTGGAAGGCGAACTTTCACGATCAATTTCCAGCCTTGAACAGGTCGAACACTCCCGTGTCCACCTGGTACTGCCCGAACGTACTCCGTTTCAGCGGACCTCCGTCGAAGCTTCCGCATCCATCATCATTACGCTCAACAGGGGAAAAAACCTCAGCAAAGAGCAGATTTCCGGAATGGCATCGTTGGTGGCCGGTAGTGTGGACGGGCTGGACGCCGGCGCAATCACTGTTTTGGATCAGAACGGCAATCGTCTTACCGATAGTGAATCAGGCGGAGGGGATTACGCATCGGGATCCCAGCAGATGCAGTTGCGGCAGAAAACGGAAGCCTATCTCACAGAGCGGGGACAAACAATGCTGGACCGGGTCCTGGGGCCGGGAAACAGCATCCTGCGCGTTGCTGCTGATCACGATTTTGAACGACTGACACGAGAATCCGATATCATCGACCCGGACAGCCGCACGATTATTTCGGAAGAGCGCAGATCCGATATCCAGACGAATGAGGATTATCAACAGGTTCCCATTGATGAGTTTACACCGCTTGCCTTGCGGGGTGAGACGGTGCTTCTGTCGAACAGAAACAATGAGAATGTTATACAAACACGAAATTACGAGGTCAACAAGATTCGTGAATTGTTCGAAAAGCCACAAGGGGAGATCCGGCGCATAAGTGCTTCTCTCCTGTTGAATTACAAACATTCGACAGAAGTAAATGACGCCGGGGAACCGGTGCAGGTAAGTGAGCCATATACCCAGGAGGAGCTGAACGAATTGCAGGATGTGGTGCGTACAGCACTTGGTATTCAGCTGGACCGTGGAGACGAGATCTCCATCACACAAATACAGTTTTATGATCCGGTTTACGATGGACGCTATCCGGGCGGAGAGCAACCGATTCCCTGGAACCAGATTATCCGGTGGGCTTTGATTTTGGGTGCACTGCTTACGTTTGCAGCCCTGATGTACAACATGTCTCGTCGTTTCCGGGTGGACCAACGGCCGGTATTGTTTGACGAGTTTACACATGGAAGAAGTATCAATATTCAGGAAGAGGATATGGCCGAAAACGAAGGGGAAACAAAGAAAGAATCAGATGAAGATGGTATGTCGGAAGCGGAAGAGTCCTTCTACAACCGAAAACTCAGTTCTGCCGCAAGAAAGAAAATTGACGATCAATCTTTTGTGGTTGAAGAGATTCGGGACTTTATTGAATTGCAGCCTGAGGACGCCGCAAGTGTGGTTCGCGCAATGATGTCTACGAGCAGCAAAAAAGGGAGTTAACAAATATGGCTACAGCAACGGAAAGAAACAGGGCTGTCATTGACGATGCCAGCAAGCTAACCGGGAATCAGCGAGCTGCGGTTCTGCTTATTTCGCTGGGTGTGGATTCGGCTTCCAGTGTCCTGAAAGCATTGAAGAATGATGAAGTCGAAGATATCTCTCTGGAAATCGCAAAGATGAAGAATGTCAGCCCGGAAGTGGTCGATGAAGTCATGAGGGAGTTTTACGATCTGATGTCTGCCAAACGGTATATTGTAGAAGGCGGGATCGATTTTGCGAAAGGAATTCTGGCACAGGCGCGGGGTGAGGGTGATGCAAACGATATGTTCCGAAAACTCGAGGCTGAGACCGGAACCAGTGCCTTTGGCGTTTTTCAATCCAATGAAATCAGTCAAATTGTTCAGTTTATTCAGAACGAACATCCCCAGGTAGCCGCATTGATTATGTCCCAGATCCGGCAGGAGCGCTCGGCAGAAATTCTCTCATACCTGGATGATGAACTACAGGGCGAGATTACCTACCGTCTGGCATCCCTCGATAAAATTTCCTCGGAGGTCATTGATGAAGTGGAAGAGGTAATTAAAGAACAGATGGGCGGTGTGGATGCCATTGGCGACCGTGCCAAAGGGGGTGCATCGGTGGTTGCAAGCATTCTCAATGAAGCAAATATGTCTGTGGAACGGAATGTTATCAAGGAGATCGAAGAACGCGATCCGCAACTCGCCGAAGAGATTAAAAAGCAGATGTTCCTCTTCGAAGATATTGCTCACTTCGACGATCGAACCGTCCAGCTTATTATCAACGAAATGGACAAATCCGATCTGGTTCTGGGCCTCAAAGGCGTCAGCGAGGAGCTTACCAACAAGTTCCTCAAAAATATGTCAACCAGGGCGGTGGATATGCTGAAGGAAGATATGGAAGCACTCGGCCCGGTTCACGTTAAGGACGTGGAAGAGGCGCAGCAGCGGATCATACAGAAAATCAAAAAACTTGAGGAAGAAGGCCAGATCTCTACCCGTAAGATGGCCGATGACGAGATTGTGGAGTAACCCCGCTATGCCCCGAAAAATTATAGAAAAAAACAAATTCGCCTGGCAGGACGGAAATAATTTCAGATTGAATTATCAAATGGTTTTTGATGAGAAAACGTCGGATCTGGAAATGCCCAATGTCGATGAATTGCTCAAGGACCAGAATGAGAAATGGCGTCTTGAGCGCGAGAAGGTCCGGAGGGAGGCCTTTGAAAAGGGGCTTCTGAAAGGGCGCAAGGAGGGGTTTGAATCTGCCCAGGCTGACCTGGAAGCCCGATTGACTCCCCTGCGCGAAGCGTTTCAAAAGGCACAGCAAGCCTGGCAGCAGAATCAGGAATTGCTGAAACCGGGCCTGCTCAATCTGGTGTTTGAGATTTCCGAATCCATACTTGGTATTCCGATAACCAACGGATCCATGCGGAATAAACTCGAAGAAGAACTGCGTACCCTGCTGCAGGAGATGGATAAAAAAACGAGGCCGGTGCTTTGGGTCTCTAACGATGACTTTGAACTGGTGGAATCGTTGCGGGAAGAGTTTGCTGATACTACCGGTGTTGTTGTACGTGTAAGCAAACATTGCAATCCCGGCGAATTTCAGCTCGAAACAAGCCGCGAGAAAGTTGTCCGGGATTTCCGCCAGATGCTCAAAGACTTTAAAGAATCTCTGATCCTCCCGAAATGAGTACCATTGCCCAACAAACACTTCAAGGTCATATGGACAAGATCCGGGAAAAAACCCGCGTGATCCCGGCAGAACCGAAGCGGTATGGCAAGGTCTCCACGGTTATCGGAACCATTGTCGAGTGTACCGGGCTGCAGGCATGTGTCGGAGAAATCTACAGCATTCATACCCAGACCGGTAAAATAATTGCTTCCGAAGTGGTTGGAATCCGCGATAAAGAGACACTATTGATGCCGTATGACCGGATTGAAGGACTTAAGGCGGGCTGTTTGGTAGAACTAAGCAGCCGCCCGATGACACTTGCCATCGGGAACGATATGCTGGGCCGGGTAGTGGATGCCGATGGTATGCCCATCGATAATAAGGGCCCGATTTTGAACGGGGAACATCAACCGGTCTACAACGAACCACCGGGGCCCCTCAGCCGGGGACGGATCAATAGTCCGATGTTTACCGGTGTGCGTGCCATCGATGCCATCAACACCATCGGACAAGGACAGCGCATGGGTATATTCGCCGGTTCGGGAGTCGGTAAAAGTGTCTTGCTGGGGATGATCGCCCGCAGCTCATCAGCTGATGTCAATGTCATTGCCTTAAT
>SLLW01000019.1 GCA_007133875.1 Balneolales bacterium
AAAGCGGATGCGTACGGGCACGGCGCGGTAGCGGTTGCCAGGGAGTTGACCGGATGGTATGATGCTTTTGCCGTGGCCAATGTCACCGAAGCGGAGATGCTCAGGGAGGCAGGAATCGATCATCCGCTGCTCGTTTTTGGCGTACCGCTTTCTCATACGGCAGCTGCCTATAAAGCATACGACCTGACAGCGGTCATCAGTGCAAGGGAGCATTTTGATATACTGGAACCGGGTACGCGCTATCATGTTGAAATCGACTCGGGAATGGGACGGCTTGGTTTTCTTCCGGAGGAGATGGAGCAGCTTCTCCGGCTCATGGATAGCCACTCACAGCTGCAATGCGAAGGTGTGATGACCCATTTTGCCTCAGCCGATGAGCCCGGTTCACTCCAGATGGCCAAACAGAAAAAACTGCTTGGACAGATCCGGGAGCTCTTTGGAAGTGCCTTTCCCGTACATGCCGCCAATTCCGCGGCTTCGCTTGATCACCCCGATACCCATGCCGATATGGTACGCCACGGAATTGCGCTTTATGGGTACGATCCAACCCCCGATCCGTCACCGGAGCTGCGCCCGGTAATGCGCTGGAAATCCTCGATTGTACAATGTAAACCGGTCCGGAAAGGCGAACCGCTTAGTTACGGTGCTATCTGGGAAGCTCCGGAAGATGGCTGGTATGCCGTCATCCCGGCCGGCTATGCCGACGGATACCGGCGGAATTTGTCAGGAATGATGCCTCTGTTCATTGAAGGCCGGTGGTATCCCCAGGTGGGAAGGGTTACCATGGACTATATCATGGCCTGGCTCGGTGCAGACCGCTGCCCCACCGGAACGGAGGTGCTGTTGATGGGCGGTGAGCGCAACCACGCCGGGATCTGGGCCGATGCACTCGGCACCATCCCTTATGAAATATGCTGCGGGATTCATCCCAAAATTCCCCGGGTGATGGTGTAGGGCAGAATCAATCATCCGTTGCGTAGGCGATAATTTCAATGTCGAAGGTCAGTGTATCGTTTCTGAGAGCGTGAGTGGAGCTGTTTCCATAGCCCAGGTGCGGGGGAATGACCAGCGTACGTTGGCTGCCTTCCCTTGCACGATAGACCCATTCATCGTCGATATAGACCCCGACAACACCCTGGAAAAAGCCTTTGATCAAACTGCCGTCATTCGAGAACCGCATGGTAGTCGGGCTGTCCAGTTCGTTTCGGTAGGAGCTGTCAAAAATCTCACCATCAGCGGTGCGGCCGGTATAGCGGATCCGTATGGATTGATTTTCCACGATCGGCTCGCCATCCCCCTCCTGATGTTCATATATCACCAGGCCCTCCTCGGTTTCAAACCGGTCGGCGCTGGAGAGATCAAACGGGCCGATGTCGTGATAACTGACAGAGGTTATATTATTATCATCACAGGCAGCAAGGCCTGCGATCATGGCGAATGACAATGCCAGGGTGAAAAAAGGATTTCGCAGATGACGTTTCAACATAAAAGCTTTGGGATCTAAAGAGAGTATCAATGATTGATGGTGATTATCGCTGAATAAACGTATTCGGGTGGCTGCAAGTTGTTTAAAAATTACCGGGATTCTGCCATTTCTTTCCGGAACGCATCCGCCGACTGCACGGGCGCTTTGCATTGAAAATCGCGGCAAATGTATGCTGTCGTCTGACCGTTCCGGGCCGTTTTATCGCCGTACAGCGATTCGAATCCGGAACCGGCAAAGGACTCGTTTCCGGATATCAGCACAAGATACGAAGATGGGTCGAAATTTTCGCGCCAGATCGCAATCATTTCCCGGGCGACGGTATCGTCAGCGGGGTCGCTGTCCGGTTTGCTCACAATCACGATTTCATTTCCGGGGTAGCAATGGCGATGCATGGTTTGCAGCAGGTATCCGAATGCCGGTGCATGCGAAGCGGCCAATTCGGATAGCGGCTCCATTGCGGAGATGGCTGTGCGGATCCACCCGGGCCGTCCGGCAAGATGCCCGATTCTGAAAAGTGCCGTTATGGCCGCTGTGCTTCCGCCGGGCTGTGCATTATCGAAGATATCCCGGGTTTCGGAAACAAGCGGACTCTGGTTCCGGGCGGTATAATGGAACGCCGCCTTTTTTTCATCATGGAAATAGTGCAACATTAATTCGGCCAGATGAATGGCGTCGTTGAGCCGGCGCGGATCCCCGGTGATCTCGAAAAGGTGTGAAAATCCGTCGGCAAGCAGGGCATAGTCGTCGAGGAATCCGGGCTGTTTGGCATTGCACTCCCGATCCACAATCCGGTACAGGGTGTCACCTTGCAGGGCGTAATCCGCAAGGAAGTTCCCGAGTGCGATGGCATCATCCGGCGGATGGCCCAGAACCCTGGTCGCCTGGCAGAGCGCAATCAGCATCAGCCCATTCCAGGAGGTGATGATTTTATCGTCGAGTCCGGGCCGTGTGCGTTTGTTGCGGTGTTCCAGCAGCTGCGATTTGGCACTTTCCAGTTTCCGGCGGATTTGTTCGGACTCGGTGCCGAAGCGTTTGGCCAGGGTTTCGATCGAAGTGACCCGGTTGAGGATGGTGGCTCCTTCCCAGTTGCCTCCGGGCTCGACTCCGAATCGGTCGGTTGTCAGCGAAAATGTGTCGGGATCCAGCAGATCGTGAAGTTCATCATAGGTGAATGTGTAATACTTTCCCTCCACACCATCGGTATCGGCATCGAGTGCGGAGTAGTATGCACCGCCGGGATGACGCATTTCGCGGTTCAGAAATGTGATGGTTTCGGTGACGGCCTCCCGAAAGAGCGGTTTCCCGGTGATTTGTGCTGCCGAGGCCATGGCCGGAATGAGCAGGGCGTTATCGTAGAGCATTTTCTCGAAATGGGGTACCAGCCATCGCCGGTCTGTGCTGTAGCGATGGAAACCGCCGCCAACCTGATCGTAGATCCCGCCACAAATCATCTTTTCGAGGCTGTTGGCCGCCATGGTACGGGCGGATTGCGATCCCGGTTGATGGCTGTACCGCAGCAGGTATCCGATACCCATCGCCATCGGAAACTTTGGGGCATCCGAAAAACCGCCGAATTCCTCATCATAAGATTCCGCATACGCGTTATAGGCGCGGTTGAGCTGCTCTGTTGTGATACCCGAAGGGGATAGCCGATCGTAGAGATCGTTGTTCAGCGCTTTCCGCATCTCGGCGGCCTGCTCGGTAACCTTGTCGGGATTATTGTTGAAAACATCCACCAGCCGACGGATTACGGTCGAAAAACCGGGCCGGCCGTGGTAATCCTGCGGCGGGAAATAGGTGCCGGCAAAAATGGGGGTCTGGTCGGGAGTCAGCCAGACATTCAGGGGCCATCCGCCCTGGCCGGTCATCATCTGCAGCGCTTCCATATAGACCGCATCCACATCCGGCCGCTCTTCGCGATCCACTTTGATGTTGACGAAATGTTTATTGAGCAGACGCGCAGTGTGAGGATCCTCAAACGATTCGCGCTCCATAACATGACACCAGTGACAGCTGGAGTACCCGATGCTCAGAAAGATCATTCGGTTTTCATCACGTGCGCGCGCGAGGGCCTCATCACCCCACGGGTACCAGTCGACCGGGTTCCGGGCGTGCTGCTGCAGGTAGGGGGATGATTCGTGGATTAACCGGTTTGCTTGCGGTTCGCTCTGGTTCTCATTGGACATAAAATCCGGATCATTGGTTTTTCCGTGAGGATAGCATCCCTTCGGTTTACTCTGCCGGTGGTCCTTCGGCTCCCCAGATTTCACGATCACGGTTTCGGTTCACCACTTTGCTGATGTAGATACCTAGCTGATAGAGCAGCAGCAGCGGTATGGCGATGATGATCTGGGAGATGGGATCGGGCGGAGTAAGGAATGCAGCCAGAATAAATATGGTGATGATGGCCCATTTCCGGTGTTTTCGCAGTATATCCGGTGTAAGCAGGCCGATTTTCGAGAAGACATAACTCACCATCGGCAACTGAAAGATGATGCCGCAGGAGAGACTCCACATGGTCAGCGCCGAAAAGTAAGCGTTGATATCGATATCGTTACGGACGGATTCAGAGATCTGAAAATTACTGAAGAACTGGACGGCAAAAGGGGTGAGGATCAGGTAACCGAAAGACACACCGGTGATAAACAGAAACGTCATATAGAAGACCAGCATCCGTGTGCCTTTCCGTTCGTGCTGCTGGAGTGCCGGGGCGATGAATGCCCAGAGCTGATAGAAAAAAACCGGCACACCAATGATGAATCCAACGACAAGAAGTGTTCCCCAGTAGGTGAAAAACTGTCCGGGCAGACGACGATTCTGCAAGTCGAGATCGGAGGCATTGAGGCCGATGATCTCATACACGAAAAAATCCCCCTTGGCCGGTCCCAGCAGGATTTTGTCCATGATGAAGTCGGAGAAAATGAAGGCCACAATAACACCGATTAAAACACCCAGCAGGCCTTTGAGAATCCGCCACCGCAGCTCTTCAAGATGGTCCAGAAAAGACATATCGTCCGGAATGCCCGGTGCGGATGCTGTGGGTGGGGTATTACCCATAATATTGCGATCAGTAGTCTCGGTTGTGGCCATAATTCCTATTTACTCAGGCGACAACGAAATCATAAAGCGGGAACTGCTCACACATCTCGTGAACTTCGTTTTTAACCTGTTCGATAATGGTTTCGTTGGTATGATTTGTGATGACACGGTCCATCATTTCGGCGATACGAACAAACTCTTCGTTTCCTAATCCGCGGCTGGTCATGGCGGGGGTACCAATCCGGATGCCTGAGGTAACAAATGGGCTCTCTGTATCGTAGGGAACCATGTTTTTGTTTACGGTCAGTTCGGCCTGACCCAATGCTTCTTCTGCGATTTTGCCTGTTACGCCCTTGTTCCGGAGATCAACGAGTATCAGGTGATTGTCGGTACCGCCACTGACCAGGTCGTATCCCATTTCGGTAAATTTGGCAGCCATCGCCTTGCTGTTGCTTACGACCTGTTTTTGATAGGCGGTGAAATCTTTCTGCAGAGCCTCACCGAACGCGACCGCCTTTCCGGCGATGACATGCATGAGCGGGCCACCCTGTGTCCCGGGAAATACGGCTGAATCAAGCAGTTCGCTCCAATTTTTGGTACGGCCCGATTTCGGCGCTACTTTACCAAGCGTATTTTCACTGTCCCGTCCGATTAGAATCATGCCACCACGGGGGCCGCGCAGCGTTTTGTGTGTCGTCGTTGACACGACATGCGCATGCGGAAGCGGGTTATTCAGTAGTTTGGTGGCGATGAGGCCGGCGGTATGCGCCATATCCATCCACAGAAATGCACCCACTTCGTCGGCTATCGAGCGGAATGCTTCGTAATCAAAATCGCGCGGGTAGGCAGAGGCTCCGATGGAGATCATTTTGGGTTTGATCTTTTTGGCGTTGTCCCGGATGACATTCATGTCGAGCCGCCCCGTTTCTTTCTCTACGCCGTAAAATTTTGCATTGTAGGTTATTCCCGAAAAGTTGACCGGAGAGCCGTGTGTGAGATGGCCGCCATGAGAAAGATCCAGGCCAAGCAAGGTTTCACCCGGTTTCAGAAATGTAAGGTAGACGGCGGCGTTGGCGGATGCGCCGGAATGGGGCTGGACATTCACCCAGTCAGCACCGTAGAGCATTTTTGCCCGGTCACGCGCCAGATCTTCGACGATATCGACATAGCGGCAACCCCCGTAGTATCGCTTGCCGGGGAGACCCTCGGCATACTTGTTGGTCAACGAGGACCCCATGGTCTCCATAACCGCTTTGCTGACAAAGTTTTCGGATGCGATTAGTTCAATTCCGCGATTCTGACGCTCCGTCTCTTTTTCAATCAAACTGTATATTTCCGGATCTTGATCTTTCAGATGTTTCATCGGTTAAAACGTGATTTAACAGTGTTTGGATGCAATGTGAGGGTGCCGTCGTTATTTGG
>SLLW01000331.1 GCA_007133875.1 Balneolales bacterium
GAATTGCCCATCTCCACCTGCCCGGAATCCTACAAAGTGACTCCTTCGCCGGATTTTGTCAACAGCGGTTGATCAACCAGGCTATCGGTTTCGATCATACCATCGCGAAGCTGGATAATCCGCCGGCTGTGAAGTGCTACATCCTGTTCGTGTGTAACAACGATGATGGTATGGCCTGCGTCGTAGAGATCTTCAAACAGACGCATGATCTCTTCGCCGGTTTTGGTATCGAGGTTCCCGGTTGGCTCATCGGCCAGCAGAATGGATGGATTGTTGACCAGGGCACGCGCAATGGCCACACGCTGACGCTGTCCGCCAGAGAGTTCGTTGGGTTTGTGATCCATTCGGTCCGTGAGCCCGACACGTTCAATCATCTCCATCGCACGTTCTTTCCGCTCAGATGAGCGCATTCCGGCATAAATAAGCGGCAGCTCAACATTAGCGAGACAATCAGAGCGTGGCAACAGGTTGAAGGTCTGGAAGACAAAGCCGATTTCCCGGTTTCGCACTTCCGCCAGCTCGTTGTCGGAAAGGTGGCTCACATCCTGCCCGTTGAGGTGATAACTGCCGGTGCTGGGCGTATCCAGGCATCCGATGATGTTCATCAGTGTCGATTTACCCGATCCCGACGGACCCATGATCGACACATATTCATTCTTTCGGATATCAAAATCCACTCCCTGGAGGGCATTCACCTGCTGAGTACCCATTTTATATATTTTGTACAGGTCGCGGATGGATATGATGGTATTTTTGTCCATGATGGTATCTTGATTGTGGGTTATCGGGAAATCAGCGCTGTGCAACCGATCGTGATCGTTCGGTCACCCTGATGGCATCACCGTCCTCCAGTACACGGGAGAGCATCCGGTAGTTGCCTGATACAACTTCGTCGCCTGGCTGCAGCCCGGAGGTGACATGAATATACCGGTCATCACTTATCCCGGTCTCCACTTCCACCATCTCGGCGATACCTTCATGGACACGGAAGACAACACGGCGGAGGTCTTCCCGGTCCACCCTTGCGGTATCTGCCTGCTGCAGACTGTAATCGCGCATGGTAACGGCCTGAAGTGGTACAGAAGTGACATTCTCTTCGCGCAGGGTTTCAACATCAACCGTGGCGGTCATTCCCGGTTTGAACCGGGCAATCGGTTGCGGAACGCTCACCTCACTCTCCCCGAGAACCACATCCTCAACAGGCAAAACGTCAGGCCCATCAATGTTATGGGGACTCAGGATACGAATCTTAATCGGATATTCGGTTATTTGTTCGGCTGAACCTTCACCCCTGGTGACAGCAGAGTTTGCAATCTCGGTTACAATCCCGACAAACGTCCGGCCGGGATAGGCATCTACTTCGATTCGTGCCGTATCACTCTCCGAGACATACACAATATCGTTTTCGTTGACATTAACCTGGACCTCCATCTGTTCCATGCGTGCAATGCGCAACATTTCGGTACCGGCCATCTGGATACTTCCCACGACACGCTCGCCGCGTTCCACATCGAGACGGCTAACGGTTCCGGTCATCGGGGCACGGATGGTCGTCTGCCTGAGCTCTTCTTCAATCCTTCGCATCTGTGCACGGGCATTTTCGACCTGGTATGAACTTGCGTTAAAACCGGCTTTTTCGGCTTCGAAGTTCCGCTGTGCGTTTTCGTATTCCAACTGGGATACCATATTACGCTCGTAGAGCTTGCGCTGTTGTTCAAACTCATTCTGCGCCCGCAGCATAGCGGCTCTGGCCCGTTCCATCTGCGCCTGCTGGCTGAGCAGTGTGGCATTGATCTCCTCCAGGCGTGCCTGAATAATATCCGGGCGGATTCTGAGCAGCAAATCCCCCTCCTCAACAAAATCACCTTCCCGAATATTCAGTTCAACAATCTCACCGGATACATCCGGGGCAATCTTTACTTCGATTTCCGGCTGAATGCGTCCGGTGGCTGTAACGATTCGCGTGATATTCCGCTCACTTACGGTTGAGGCCTCAACCGGGTGCCCATCAGGATTCCCGCCAATCCACCCCATTGCCCGTCCAATAATCACAAAGAGGACAAGTGCAGCCAGCAGAGAAGTAACAATCAACCAGGTTCGTTTTTTTGATGATTTTTTTGATGCCATGATCTAACCATTTCAGTATGAAAAATCTTTTTGCGGAGCGTGGTCAGGCGATACAGCACCTCCTTTCTACTCCATCAGGCCGGTCACATATCATTCAGATAATGCCGGAGCCGGAGTGTTTCCCACTATTACGAAAAGCCGCCGTGAAGGTTACAAACGAATTAAGTTCCAGTTTCCGGGTTTGAACCCCGGATGCAAAGCCCGGGCCTGAACCCCGGACTCAAAGCCCGGATCCAAACTCCGGTCTTAAACCCCGGATCGGAACACCGAACCGGAAATACCCTCCTTAATAGGAGAGGCCATCGATATCGATCTCTTCACTTATCTGCCCGAGGAAGTAATCCAATACTTTTTCCTGGAATGCAAATTGATACATAACCTGCACCCGATTTGAACTGGCACGGACGTACTCATTGTTGGCATTGGTGAGTTCGATCAGTGTGGCGCTTCCCACATTGTACCGCTCCTGCTCGGTTTCATATGCCCTCTCTGCGGCAATAAGTGCTTTTTCGGTTGCATCCAGCTCTTTGGCATAGCCGGTATAGTCGTTATAGGCTTGCTGCAGTTCCAGGAAGACCTCCAGCCGCATGTCCTCAAGCTGCAGTTCAGCATCGCGGAAATCGATTTTCCGTTGCTGAATCTGGTTGCTGGTTTGCAAGCGGTTGAATATCGGGATGCTCACATTGAAGCCGAACCCTCTGTTGATATTCACATCAAACAGCTGATCCGAAAACGGCATGGTTTCACCTGTGATGGGATCGCGTTGCTGATCACGATAAGCTGACGAGATGGAAGCCGAAAGGCTTACTTCCGGCATACGGGCCCCTCTGCTGATACTCAGAGCATGCCGGGCCTGTTGCAGATCCAGTTCCGAAGCCCGGTAATCGCGTCGGTTGGCCAGGGCTATGTCAATCATCTCCCGCAAATCATACTCCTGAACCACGATATCCTCTTCGCTGATTCCGGGTGCCACAAAATCGTACTCCGACAACGGGTCCAGCTGTAACAGTCTTGACAGACGCAGTTTGCTCAGATTCAAACTGTTCTCGGATCGTATCACGGCCAGTTCATTATTGGCAACCACCGACTCTTGGCTATACTGGTCAACCACCGGCCGCATCCCCACTTCCACCTGGGCTTCCACCTGTTCAAACTGTTGACGGCTGGCTTCCAGGTTTTCCCTTTCAATTTCCAGCAGCTCCTGTGCAAGAAGCACATCCAGAAAAAGGGCGGCAGCATCAAATATAATGCTTTCCCGCATACGCTGATAACGTTCCTCGGCACTTTCCAGCCCGGCATCGGCACTTCGCAACTGATTGATATTCCGGAAGCCGTTGAAGATCGTCACATTGGTACTGATACTCGCATTCAGGTTATTGGTCGTAAAATCGTCAAATGTACCGGATACCTGTTCGAATTGCTGACCGATCTGACGGCTACCACCGATATTTGCATTCAGGTTCGGCAGAAAGTCGGCCCGGCGCTGGCGGTATTCACTCTCGGCCCGGTCGATATTACTCTTGCTCATTCGTACTTCAATATTTTCTTCGAGTGCGATTTCAATCGCTTCTTCCAGGGTAATCGTGCGAGCATCCTGAGCCGTTGCGCTGATTGGTACAAGGAACAGCATCAGTGTCGCAATTATAGCATAGTTCTTCATTGTAATATGATTCGTGGGATAATTCGTGGATGTTGCATTCTTAGACGATGAAAACGCCGGCAGGTTGCAAAAAAATTACAGATTGCTCTCTTTCCGTTCGTCTATGGCTTGCTCGATTCGGTTCATCAGATACCTGACGGTACGCTGAGTGATCATTTTTTTCAGCTCATCGATAAACAAACCTGTAAACACCCCCCGGGAGGAGGGGCCGGATGATGGGGACCCTGACTTTTTCCTGCTGCCCGTTTTGCGGGCGAAAACATAGCCGGTAATGAGTGCCGATCCGAATAATTGAAGCGGGTATTTGTCAACCCAGTACCGGATCCGGATCCGGTCTAACACACCTTCACGTACCTCATTGAGAGATGACTCAATTTCGGACTGGATCTCATCCATATCCTGCCTGAGGACCTTTTTACGGCCTTTCAGCTCATTGATATCCGAAGACTTCACTCGATTCTTTTCCATCCTCAATGTGTATTTGGCTTTTGCGATTCCCGGCTCTCCTTCTCTTCAGACCTGCGACGATCTTCAGGTTCCGCTCGATGGTCACTCCGGTTGTCTGCCTTCCGGGTTGTATCCTCCGCACGTGCAGTATCGTCATCTCTTTCTATCTGTGAAATTTGCTCCGTCAGTTCTTTCATAAACTGGGACAGCATTTTATCACGGGTTGAATTGACCATGGAGCGCGGCCTGCGGAAAAAAAACATCAGGCCAATAAGCAGCATTGGTGCAGCAACAACCACAAAACCGAGCCCTTCATTGCCCAATAACTCACCTACAAATTTGGAGGCGGCGAAAAGAATAAGGATAAGGCCAAGCGAGAGAAAAACAACACCGGTAATACGGTAAAAAGCATGGGCCATCACACCCGATATCCGCTCACCTACTTCCAGTGTAAAAAGTTCAATCCGCTTTTCAATCAGGGATTTAAATTCGCCGGGCAATTTTTTTAAACTCTTTACCAATGTGTCATATTCGGATGGACTCATTAGTTCTTTCTCTTTTGGGTGATTTTCCCGATGAGATATCCGGCTAACAATGCCACTCCGACAGATCCAATCGGGTTCTGGCGAACCATTTCTGACAGTTTTGCTTTCGCATCAGCAATTTTTTGCTGAGTAGCTTCATCTTCCCAGGTCTCTTGTGCCTGATGCACAAGTTTTTCCAGCATTTCAATCAAGGGGTGCATAATGGTACCATTTAGTTATCATTCCGGTAAATGTCGTAACAAAATACAGAATTCAAGGCTAAATGCTAAAACCTGGCGAAAGGAATATTATTCGAAACGCAGACTCTCTATTGGATCAAGGCGGGCTGCTTTCCAGGCCGGATACACACCAAATACGATTCCAATGACCGTCATCCCGATGATACCGGCCAGAATCGCAAATACGGGCAGCACAAATGTGGTATCCATGATCATAACCAGGATGTTGCCGCCGGCGATTCCCAGAGCCATACCGATGAGCCCTCCCAACTGGCATACAATAATGGCTTCCATAAGGAACTGGATAATAATCGCTTTCCGGTTTGCTCCAACCGCTTTGCGGATACCGATTTCGCGGGTCCGTTCGGTTACAGAAACCAGCATGATGTTCATGACCCCGATTCCGGCTCCCAGCAGAGCGATTCCGCCCACCACAAAACCGAACAGGTAGAGAATACCTGTAAAGTCGTCAAATAATCCGCGAAGCGATTCATTGGTCTCAATGTCAAAATCGTTTTCCGTACCGGGAGGGACCTGACGGATCGTCCGAAGCAGGCCGGTCGCTTCATCAACTGTTTCATTAATCATCATCACCGATGGAGCACGTATTTGCAGGGTGATGTTCCGTTCGCGTCCGTAGACACCAATCAGGCGGGTATAGGGTATGAGCACCAGGTTGTCGAGTGACTGGCCGAATGCCGATCCCTTGGCTTCAAGCACGCCGATGACGGTATAAAACTGGCCATCGATCCGCACCCGTTGGCCGAGTGCATTCCGCTCACCGAATAAATCATCCTTCACATCGGCACCCAATACGATAAAAGAACGGGCATCGACCACATCATCACGGGTCAGATCCCGCCCTTCCTCAATGGAATAGGCATTGTTCCTGGTGGAGTGCTCATTACCCCCCATCACCTGTACGTTCGGTTCGGTTGACTTCTCC
>SLLW01000430.1 GCA_007133875.1 Balneolales bacterium
CGGCAGGGCAGCGACCGGTGCAGAGGAATCAGATGCAGAAAGTTCGGATGAAGATTCAGGTGCAGAAAAACCGGATGACGGGCAGACGGGTGATCGGAGTGACCATAAACAGGGCGCTGCCCCGGCAACCGGAGCAGCAAGCCCAATGTCTGGCTTGAAATTCGAAAATCATTACCGGCAATACGAGACAATCAATGAGTCACTTCTCTACGGCAAAGAAATGGCGGTTACCGGAGAGGAAAGTCTGAAATCGCTGGGTATTATCGAGGCGCTCTATCAGTCGGCTGATATGTGACTTTTTACTGCACAAACGGTTTGATGATCCCCGTCCGATAAAAAACAATACCGGTACCGGATTTAAACCGGTTTCAGAGTGTGGTTTCGCATCAATCGCCTGCCCTTCGAACCGTCACACCCGGCGGATAGGCGAAATCGTACCACAATTGATCGATCAATCCGGCGTCCGGATCACCGTCATATGTCACATAACGGTACTTTGTGATATATGGGGATCCGGGTTCAATGGCCATATTCCCAAGTTGGGTGGGGGCAAAATTGAAAAACGGTTCATCGGGATGGATTCGCATCGTTTGGGGAGCCCGGTAGTTGGCGGGGTGACCCAGAATGGCAATCCCGGCAAGTTCTCCGTCGCTGTGGCCGCCGATATGTGACCAACGCGCCCTGGTGCCATGGCCGTCACGGCCGAGTCCGTCCGAAGTCAGGAAAAAGCTGTTCTCCGGATCATCCCAATCTTTATGGCCACGGAATCCGACTCCGCCATACCGGTACTCCGGCAACAGAAGCGGCTTGCCGGAGTTGACGGTCTGAGTGATGGTCAGGTCAAACAGATGGATCTCCGGGGATTCGGGTGTCCGGTAGACACGTACATCCCACGCTTCGTTAAGTGCGGTTACCGGTTCATCCGCCGAGAGGTCGGTGAACGTGTGCCGGGAGCGAAATCCGGCGTGAACCGGACCGGACCAGGTTTGATACATGGTATCGGCGTCTACGCGTCCGGTATTCTGGTGAACATTCCAGAAATCGGGGGTGCGTCCGTCGAATTCCGTATTTGTCCAGGCCGACCAGATTCCCGAGTGATGGGGATGACCGTCAACATTCAGATGTGTGGTCAGGATTACGCCGCCGGGTGAGTATACCGGGTGGATATAACCACTTCGCCGGTATCGCTCGTCCAGTTCTTCCGGTGGTTCGTTGTTCTGATGGAAATAACTCAGGACAGGGCGTCCGTTCTCCTGAAAGGTGATGGTGTTGTGGTCTGTCTCTTTGGTAACCGCCGTACCTATTTGTGATTGCCGGTCGGCACCCGTGTTCAAACGGAACGTTTCGGTAGTACCGGCGGGGAGCGCTTCAAGGACAACCCATCCGGTATTGTTCTCATCCACCTGCACACTGATGGCCGCACCTTGGTCACTCTGCATGGAATAGTGTCCGGGAGTGGCCTCATCCGGAAGCGGGAAGGATACGATGGTACCGGTCCGGTCGAATGCTCCGGCCGAAATGGTAATTTCGTAGGTATGCTCATCCGACGGAGAATGTTCCTGGTTTTCACTTTCTGCCTGAAGGCATCCCGCCGAATGAATGATGATCAGCATGGCCAGGGCCATCGGTACGATACGGATGCGCATAACGGAGTCAATATGATGGTTTCCAGAGAGGGAATTACGGCTATGGAGGGGAATGAGATGATTGCCATACGGTTTTTGTTCAGAGTTTTTCATGGGGCCTGCGCTGTAATTTGTATAAAAATCAGATACTGATAGTCCTGTTTATTGATACTCTCAAACATCATGGTATACCTATGATAGCAATTCTGCAAGATAAGACGTTGGAGTGGGCAAAACTCGCCACAGCATGCTGCGAGGATATTCTGTCATTTGGAATTACGGCCTGAATAACACGTCTCGAAAGAAATTGATTTAACACATGATATTATATGTTAAAATGATGTCGAAGGATTATTAATGAACCCAATCAAACCGATCTCGCGACGGATTTTTTTGAAAAATGTAGTCGCCGAGGGTGGAGACCGGAGTGTCGACCTGACTTCCATCAAACCGTATTTACGGTGGTTTGGGAGGACCGATTAACCTTTTTTGGGGGATCCGGCATATTATAACTATTTGTAAGTATCTGTGCTTATACATCTTGCTGATAATAAATCTCCAATAAGGTGATGACGTATTGTTTTTGAATATGAGATGATTATATTTAGTGAAGTAACCGGTTAATCTGTATAGTTTTTTAACATTTTAAAAGACCTTGGTTTGCGAGTTTTGAAACAACCTTTCTGTCGAAGAAGTCGGATCTTCAAAAAGCAGGTATTTGGAGTTCTTATTTTTTTCTTTTTCTCAGGCTTGTCTTTAACTGCCCAGGATACTGGTTGGAAGGCGAATCCTGAGACAATTCAGGAACGCCAGGAGAGCCGGCCCGATTATGTATGGCTGGAATCGTTTGTCAATGATTATGATTTGCCAAATCCTCTTATCGCAGAGAGTGGTGAATTGGTAAAAACTCCGGGAGAATGGCAATCAAGGCGAAAGGAGCTTTTGGAAATTTTTCGTTCTCAGATGTATGGCTATCGACCGGAAGAACCAGAAAGGGTATCTTTTCACCTTGTTGAAAAAGATTATGAAGCTATCGAGGGCAATGCATCCATGAAGCGTATATCCATAGTAAGCAGGTATGAGGATAGAACCCATCAGTTTGAGTTGATTCTTTTTTTGCCAAATCAAATTAAAAATAAGGTACCTGTTTTTTTACTCATGAATAACCGCAGCCCTGAGAATACAGACCCAACACGGGAAAATATATCCGAGTTCTGGCCTGTGGAAATGGTGATACAGCGGGGATACGGTATAGCGGCCATTCAAAACGATGAATTGGCCCCGGATGATGCTGATGATTTTCATAAAGGAGTTATCCAGCTGTTTGAAGGGGCCTCGTCCGAAGAGAAGCGAGCGCCGGATGCCTGGGGTGCTGTTGCAGCATGGGGCTGGGGAGCGAGCAGAGTGATGGATTATTTTGAAGTCAATCCGCGTATTGATGAAACGCGTATTGCTCTACTCGGCCATTCCAGAGGTGGGAAAGCTTCACTTTGGGCAGGAGCTGAAGACGAACGGTTTTCCATTGTTATTTCTAATCAATCGGGTGCAGGCGGAGCCGCATTAAGCAGCCGTGGTTTCGGAGAAACGATAGAGGCGGTTAACCGATTTGAACACTGGTTTAACGATAATTTCAAGGCATTTAATGGTCGTGATGATGAGATACCTTTTGACCAGCATATGCTTATTTCGCTGATAGCACCGCGTGCCGTTTATATCGGCAGTGCCGATGAAGATCTATGGGCAGATCCAAAAGGCGAATTCCTTTCACTGGTGCATGCTTCCGATGTTTATAGTCTATGGAACTACCAGTATATGGGGGTGGATCAGATGCCGGCACTGGATACTCCCGTAAATTTCGGGCATCGAGGGTATCATATTCGCTCCGGATTTCATAATCTGAATGTAAATGACTGGCAATATTATTTGGATTTTGCTGATTCCTTGTGGCCAAATACCACCTGGAAAAGTTATTAATACTCAAAACGTTTTATTTACCGACTCATTGTACATTTTTAATGCTTATAAATTGAGTCTATTTGACAACATATTACGAAGCTATTATACAATACCACATTAAGAATACCCCATCTTACCAAATACCTAATTAAAACCCATGAGTCAACAGAAAACCATCATACTAATTTTAGCAGCTTTGTTTTTAGTATCAGGAACAGGATGCAGCGAACGGGATGATAGACAGCCATCAGGAGAGGGTGAACCTGTCAGGTTGATGACCTTGAATCCCGGACATTTTCACGCTGCGTTAATCCAGAAAAACGAGCTCGACCGGGTGGATGAGACGGTTTTTATATATGCTCCGGAAGGCCCGGACCTGGATCTGCATCTGGAACGTATTGAAGGCTTTAACTCTCGGGAAGAAGAACCTACCAACTGGAAGACAGAAAAATATACCGGACAGGATTACTTGCAGCGCATGCTTGAAGAGCAGCCCGGGAATGTTATGGTGACAGCCGGAAACAACATGAAGAAGACCAATTATATAAAACAGGCCGTAAGCAACGGCATTCATGTTCTGTCTGATAAGCCGATGGCAATTGACACCGGGGGCTGGCAATTGCTTACCGAGGCGTTTGAGCAAGCTGAAAATAATGAAGTTTTACTCTACGATATTATGACGGAGCGGCGCGAAGTTACATCTCGTCTGCTTCGTAGCCTGATGCAGGATGAGGTTTTGTTTGGTGAGCTTGCTACCGGAACACCGGATGAACCGGCTATCTACAAACAAAGTATCCATCATCTTTACAAGCAAGTTGCAGGTTCTCCACTTCGTCGTCCGCCCTGGTATTTTGATATTGAACAGCAGGGTGCAGGTATTGTTGATGTGACTGTTCATCTGGTAGATCTTTCGATGTGGGTTGCTTTTCCTGAGCAGGTAATGAATTATCAAGAGAATGTGGAGCTTCTGGAAGCGAATAGTTGGCCGACAATGGTGACCCTTGATGAGTTTCAGCAGATTACCGGCATACCGGAGTTTCCGGACTATCTGAGAGGTCAGTTGGATAGTGACGGAGTGCTGCCGCTCTATTCAAACGGAGATATTAGATATAAGCTTAATAATCATCATGTCCATGTGGAAGTACAGTGGGATTATGAGGCGCCACCAGGAGGAGATGATAGTCATTTCACCATAATTCGTGGAAGCAGGGCAAATCTGGTGGTGCGTCAGGGTAAGGAGCAGGACTTTCAAGCCACGGTTTATGTAGAACCGGCTGAAGGTTTGACAGCAGAAGAGGCAGAACCGGCCATCGGTAATGCCGTGGAACGATTGCAAGATCAATATCCGGGTGCCGGTTATGAGTTATCTGATTATGGATGGAAATTAAACATACCTGATGAGTTTCATTATGGGCACGAGGCACATTTCGGAATGGTTGCTCAATCGTTTTTGGATTATCTGGAGGAAGGGGAGCTTCCTGAGTGGGAGGTTCCAAATATGATTACCAAGTATTTTATCACTACACAGGCACGTGAAATGGCGGAAGTACCATCACATTGATGTCTATTAAAACCTTGTTTAATAATAAACTCAGTAAAAGGGAAGTGCTATGGAGAAAATGAATTTAAACAGACGGGATTTTTTAAAAAAATCAGCATTGGCCGGTGCTGCCATCGGATTAACCGGTCCATTATCGTTATCCCGGGGGGCAATTAGCCCGAATGATCGGGTAAATGTTGCCATCATGGGAGGTCGCGGCCGGGCTGGAGCACTTGCAACGGCGTTTGCCAGTGTAAAAGGGACCCATGTGAAATCAATCCATGACGTGGATTACCGACCGCTGGATGAGTTGGCTGAGGAAGTGCAAGAATTACAGGGCAGCAAACCTGAGACAGGAACCGATTTTCGTCGTGCGCTGGACGATCCGGATATCGACGCACTGGTTATAGCGGCTCCGGATCATTGGCACACAGCTGCCACAATCATGGCTCTGCAGGCAGGAAAGCATGTTTATGTTGAAAAGCCGGGCAGTCACAACCCAGCGGAGGCTGAGCTTATAGTTCAAGCACAAAAGCGATATGGCAAGGTAGTGCAGATGGGTAACCAATACCGTTCTTCCGAACATACACAACAGGCAATTATGGATATTGCAGATGGTATGATCGGAGAACCTTATTATGCAAAGACATTTTATGCCAATGCGAGAGGTCCTATTGGTCATGGTCAGATTGCGCCGGTACCTGAATGGCTTGATTACGAGTTATGGCAAGGCCCGGCACCGCGAACTCCCTACCGTGATAATGTCATCCATTATAACTGGCACTGGTTTTGGAAATGGGGTA
>SLLW01000141.1 GCA_007133875.1 Balneolales bacterium
GGCTTTATGGATGATATCACCGAAGCATGGGCCGCCGCCGATGTGATTGTCTCGCGTGCTGGTGCCATTACGTGCTCCGAGTTGATGGCAGCGGGGAAAGCGGGCATTCTGGTACCCTCACCGTGGGTAGCGGGTGATCATCAGACAAAAAATGCACAAGCCCTGGTGGACCAGGGTGCTGCCGTTATGCTCGAAGACGGGGAGCTGACCACGAAACTGCCCGGGGCGATCCGTTCCCTGATGCGTGACCCGTCACTTCGAACAAAAATGGAAGAAAATGCAAAACGGCTGGCGAAACGTGACGCCGCCGCTGATATCGCAAAACAGATTCTAGCGCACGTTGAACAGCTCGCGACGGTTTCAAAATTTCAGAAAATGGAAATAAAGGCGACAGCATGAACGAATCAATTCAGACACAACCGGTTTTTGGGAAAACCCGGCATATCCACATGGTGGGTATCGGCGGGATCGGCATGAGCGGTATGGCCGAAATCCTGATCCATCGCGGATTTACGGTTACCGGATCCGACGGAAGCAGGGGCGAAACCACAGAACGTCTGGAAAAGCTGGGTGCAAAGATTTATACCGGCCACAGCGCTGATCATATCGAAGGGGCTGATGTGGTGGTGTATACCAGTGCGGTGAATGCTGAGGATAATATTGAAACAGCAACGGCTCTGGATAATGGAATACCGGTAATCAAGCGTGCCGAAATGCTTGCCGAGCTGATGCGAATGAAATACGGCATCGGCATTGCAGGCACCCATGGAAAAACAACCACCACAACGATGACCGGACTGGTTGTGCAGAGCGGGGATTTTGATCCGACCATTATTGTCGGCGGACGGGTGCACAGTTTTGACAAGACCAACGCGGTTGTCGGAAAGGGTGATATTGTGATTGTTGAAGCGGATGAATTCGACCGGACCTTCCTGCGGCTGAGCCCCTCCCTGGCTGTCATTACCAACATCGATATCGAACATATGGATATCTATGATGATGAACAGGATATCAAAAACGCTTTTATCGAGTTTGCCAATAAAGTACCGTTTTATGGTGCCGTTGTGCTCTGTCTGGATGACCCCAAACTGCGGAGCATCATCCCGGATATCGATCGCCGGATGATTACGTATGGGTATACCCCCCAGGCGCAGCTCCGGCCGGTCAACATCACATCCAGCCAATTGCGGAGCACATTCACGGTACTGTTTGAAGGTGAGGAACTGGGTGAGGTTTCCATTGATGCGCCCGGTGATCATAACATCAGAAATGCCCTGGCAGCCATCGGAATCGGAATTGAGCTGGGAATTCCCTTCGACCGAATCAAAAAGGGACTAAAAAAATACAGCGGAGTTTTCCGGCGGTTCCAGATAAAACACGATGATGATGACGTACTTGTGATCGACGACTATGCCCATCATCCCACCGAAGTGAAAGCCACTTTAAGTGCCGCACGGAGTGGATGGCCCGATCGCCGGGTAGTTGCGGTTTTCCAGCCCCATCTCTATTCGCGTACAAGCGAAATGTACCAGGAGTTCGGGCTCTCATTTTTTGATGCCGAAAAACTGATCCTCACCGATGTCTATGCCGCGCGGGAAGACCCGATGGAAGGGGTGAGCGGACTGCTGCTTGCTGAAACGGCGCGGGCATTCGGACACCGGGATGTGACCTATATCGACGATAAAAACGACCTTCCGGCAAAATTGGAGGAGATTGTTCGGCCTGGTGATATGATTATAACGATGGGCGCCGGCGATATTTACAAATCGGGCGAAGCTTTTGTCCGCCTGCTGGAAGCGTCGCGAAAGCCCGCCGGTAAAAAGAAAAACGAATAACTGAAAACGAAAAAACGGATTCAAAACCTGGTAATAAGCCGTCATGACCGCCAAAAAGAAACCCAAACCGTTTAATGCCGAATACCTCTTCGCTGCTGTTCTGCTGATTGTGGCAGCAGTGGTGATCAGCTGGCAGTTTAACACCTCGGACGAGATCTCCGGGATGTCAGTGCAGGGGGACCGCATGTCCGATGCCAGTGAGGTGTTGGAGCGGAGCGGCCTGGCGGAGGGCATGCATGGCGACAGCATTGTATTCCTGGATGTGATCGAGCGGATCGAAACACTGCCATGGATTCGGGTGGCGCATGTGAACCTCACACCGTCCGGACAGGTACGGATTCGTGTGGAAGAGGAAGAGCCGATGGCGCTGCTGGTGGACAGGGGCAGGAACGCGCTGGTCACCGAGTCCGGCATGACGATGCCGGTGGTGCTCGGACACCGTGTGGATGTCCCGATACTCTATGGGTTTGAAGTCAGCAATACCTTTTGGGAAACCGGCACACCGGATACGCTTCGGTCGGAATCCTTCGAAAAAGTCCGGTCGTTTTTGACGGAAGCCACCCGGTATCCGGGCTTGTATGCCATGATCAGCGAAGTGATGGTCACGGATGACGATGGCGTGGTAGTACTGTCGGATGAAAATGCTGTGCGGCTGACCTTCGGGCACGAAGATTTTGATGACCGCCTCCGGAAATGGCAGGCGTTCCAGTCGCAGGTGATCTCCCGGAAAGGCATCAGCCAGGTGCGAAGCCTGGATTTCCGGTATCGCGGCCAGGTGGTGGCAATGGAGCAGTGATTGTAATGATAGCGGGTGAAACATCCCGAAGAAAGAAGACCTTTTAACAGAGAAATAACATTATGGAAGATCGGATCGTAGTTGGATTGGATATCGGAACCACAAAAGTTTGTGCTGTTGTGGCATCCGTTGATGAAATGCAGAAAATTAATATTCTCGGCGTCGGGAAAGCACCCAGCGACGGACTGAATCGCGGTGTGGTCGTCAATATTGAAAAGACGGTCAACGCCATCCGCACAGCGATCGAACAGGCCCAGCTCGCTTCCGGCATCGAGGTGAAATCGGTGAATGTCGGCATTGCCGGCGATCACATCCGCAGTATCCGGAGCAAGGGGGTCATCACCATCAACAACCGGGATAACGAGATAACGGTCAAGGATGTGGAACGGCTGCTCGAGGACTGTCAGCGGATTATGCTGCCGACCGATCAGCAGATCATCCATGTGATTCCCCAGGAGTTTATTGTGGACGGACAGGATGGCATCGGCGACCCGGTGGGGATGAGCGGCATGCGCATGGAGGCGGAGGTGCATATCATCACCGGGCTGGTATCAGCCGCCAAAAACATGTTCCGCTGTGTGGAAAGGGCCGGATTCCAGGTGGCCGATCTTATTCTGGAGCCGTTGGCATCATCGTATGCGGTGCTCGACAACGAGGAGAAAGAAGCCGGTGTGGTTCTGGTGGATATCGGCGGCGGAACAACCGATGTTGCGGTGTTTCAGGACAACACCATCCGTCACACCGCGGTGGTAGCCATTGCCGGACAGAAAGTTACTGATGATATTCGAATTGGCCTCAGCGTCCTGGAAGATCAGGCGGAAAAGCTGAAACGGGATCACGGACTGGCCTATGTGGATCTGATCCAGGAAGATGAGATCATCACCGTGCCCGGCATTGCGGGCCGGCCTCCCAAGGAGATCAAGAAAAGTATCCTCTCGAAGATCATCCAGGCTCGCGTGGAAGAGATTCTCGAGATTGTTGCCATTGAAGTGAAGCGCAGCGGGTATGCCAGCGAAATGAGTGCCGGGGTGGTACTGACCGGCGGCGGGTCGCTGCTGGATGGAATCTGCCCACTGGCCAATGATGTGCTTGGCATGGATGCCAAGGTTGGAATGCCACGTGGATTGACCGGCGGACTGGTTAATGAAGTCAAGAACCCGATTTACGCAACCGGAGTGGGTCTGGTTCTCCACGCACTGCAGCAGAAGACAGAATCCGGCGGACAGGTGATGATTCCCTCATCCACACAGGGATCCAGTGTGGAGAAAGTGATGAATCGCATCGCCGCCAGGATGAAAAGCTGGTTTAAAGAACTTTAGTAGAAAAAATAGCAATCAAAACAAGGAGACGACTATGTCGAACCTCAATAACACACGATTCAGCTTTGACGAACAAAGCCAGGAAAATGCCAAAATCAAGGTAGTTGGCATTGGTGGTGGCGGTGGAAATGCCATCAATAACATGATAGCCAAGGGGTTGAACAACGTGGAATATATCGCGTTGAATACCGACGCCCAGGCTTTACGACAGAACCACGCCGATATCAACATTCAGGTTGGAAAGAATCTGACCAGCGGCCTCGGTGCCGGCGCACGGCCTGAGATCGGCAGGGAGGCGGTAGAAGAGAACCGTCATGAAATAGAGGAATCCATTGAGGGTGCCGATATGGTGTTTGTCACCGCTGGAATGGGTGGCGGAACCGGTACCGGCGGAGCACCCGTGATTTCGGCAATCGCCAAACGGAAGGGGATATTGACCGTAGGGATTGTGACCCTCCCGTTTGTCAGTGAGGGCCGGATACGGATGAAATATGCCGTTGACGGAATCAATGAACTTAAAAAGAATTGCGACACGGTCATTGTGATTCCGAACGAGCGGCTGCTTGATCTGTGCGATGATAATACCACACTCATTCAGGCCTTTAATATGGCCAATGAGGTGCTTTACAATGCAACCCGCGGGATTTCGGATCTGATTCTGATGCCGGGTCTTATTAACCTTGATTTTGCGGATGTCCGGACCACCATGCTTGATGGCGGTGCAGCCATTATGGGATCGGCCTCAGCGACCGGCGCCGACCGTGCAGAAATCGCTGCACGCGAAGCGATCAGCTCGCCACTGCTGGATGGTGTCAGTATACGGGGTGCCAGGAATGTGCTTGTGAATATTTCGGCAGGCTCTTCGCTGGGTATGCGGGAAGCGACTACAGCTACCAGTATTATCCAGCAGGAAGCCGGTGATGATGCCGAGATCATCTGGGGTACGGTACTTGATGAAGACTTCGGCGATGATCTGCGCATTACGGTTATTGCAACCGGTTTTGACGCTGCCGATGAAGCCAAAGAGGCGGAAGAACAGCAGAAAGACGCTGCAAAAGCCGAACCGCGCCGCCCGGAAGCAAATGGCAGAAAGCCGGTCAGCCTGCCTGCCGCCGATGATATCCCGAAACGGTTCAAACACGAACCCTCGGAGTTTTATAAAGGCGAGAAAAATTTGAAATACCTGGATTCGCCGGCCATCGCACGACGTTCCGGTATGCGGCCCGTATCCGACGAAGAAAAAAGCAGTGAAGAGCCGGTTGAGCGGAATTTGGATCAGCGTTCCTCTTCCGACTCCAACAGCAAGCTGCTGAATAACCGTGAGGAGAAAATCGACAAAAACAACACCGAACAGCCCGCTTTTCTCCGCAAAATCATGGACTGATCTTTCTTTTGATTGCTAACAAGGGTTGCTCTTTGACCGGAGCAACCCTTTTTTAAAACCGGTTAGCAGCGTGGGAAAGTCGTTCGGGAACGCCCGGACGTTTCGGTGTTGCGGTTTGATTTTTCATTAAAAGTGAATATCATGTAATTGTTCACTATAAGTGAAATACAATTAAAAGTTTCATTTATAGTGAAATATATTGTATTATTTCATAAATAATGAAATAATGGCTTCTGAATACATAATTATGGGTGATGTGATCGGCAGCAGCAAACAGGATGCTGTCGGGCTGATGGAGAATGTTCAGGAGGTAATACGCAGCGCAAATCGTGAGTTCAAAAAGGATCTTCGCTCACCACTGACCGTCACGCTGGGTGATGAATTCCAGGGAGTGGCGTCTTCTCTCGACAAAGCCGTCCGGATATTGTTCTACCTGGATGAAATCCGGCTCCGGAAGGAGTGGATGTTTTCATTCCGGTATGTCATTCATTACGGGGAGATTGATACCGATATCAACACGGAAGTGGCTTATGGCATGCTTGGAGAGGGGCTTACAAAAGCAAGA
>SLLW01000172.1 GCA_007133875.1 Balneolales bacterium
GTGCCGACGAGGTGGTCACCGAACTGGTCTATTCTTATAAGGAAATGGCCCGGAAAAAGGAGATTACTATTGTAGAGGATATCGGCTCTTTTGAGGTGGTTTCGTATACCCCTTATTTAAATCGCATAATGGACAACCTGATCTCCAATGCATTAAAGTTCTCTCCTCACGGTGAGACCGTTTATGTGGCAGTGAAAACGTCAGATGCCGATACCTGGCAACTTACGGTTTCCGATAACGGACCGGGGTTCTCTAGTGAGGACAAAAAGAAAATGTATCAGATGTTCGGAAAGCTGTCGGCTCGTCCAACCAATGGTGAGGATTCGACCGGCCTGGGCCTTTATGCCGTTCATCTACTGGTTAAGCGTCTCGGTGGCCACATTATACTGGATAGTGAAAAAGATCAGGGCAGTACATTTATTTGCGAATTCCCTCTCCGGATGGAGCAATCAATACCCGCACAGGATCCGGTCCTGTCTTAATAATCCTCCGGAATCTTGGCATTTCGCTTGAGCCAAAATAATTCTCCAGTGCCTTGGCAACTCTCCGGAGTCTTGGCAATTTTCCGGAGCACCAGCACATTCTCTCGAGCCACAATGATTCTCCGGAGCGTATAAATGACCTGCAGGAGCTAACGAATAACCGGAATGAGCACCCATTCGCTGAACGCGCAGGGTTGTAACCCTACTGCTTATCCGCATCATATTCGGAAACCAGGGTCCCGTTAATGAAGACATGGGTCGGACGTGATGTGTATTCAAAAGGATCTCCATTGAAAAGCACCAGATCGGCATCTTTGCCGGGTCTGAGGGATCCCACACGGTTGTCTATGTTGAGGATTCTGGCCGGTTCGATGGTCAGTGCCCGCAGGGCATCATCCGGGTCCAGCCCGTTTCCCACCGCAACGGCAGCTTCAAAAAGTACAACCCGGGTTTTGGGAACATAGGATTCATAACCGCTCTGAAACACAATCGGAATTCCGGCTTCCGATAGTTTGCCTGCGGTGTCAAAAGCGGCATTTTCCGTGTCGCCGCGGGTGCGGACCATTGTTGGGTGAATGATGACCGGCACATCAGCTTCCAGCAGCTCGTCAATGAGCAGAAACGACTCCGCTGCCCCGTCAAGCAGCAACGGAAAGCCGAATTCGTCCCGGAGCCGCAGTGCAGCCATGATATCATGGGAGCGTTGAGCCGTGATCAGCGCAAAGGTGTTGCCGGCAAGCATGTCCGCCAAAGCATCGAGTTTGAGGTCGCGGTCGGGCCGTTTGCCGGCATCTTCATCGCGTCGCTTTTCAGTGTATTCCTGTGCGCGGATTAACTCCTGCCGGAGCATGGCAATTCCTTTTGAACGGGTTCCGGGCGTCGAATAATTACTGCGAACCACCGAACCCAGCGTGATCGAAAGTGCTGTCGTGGAATCAATGATGGCATCCGCTACATTCCGGCCTGCTGTTTTAACAATCATTGTCTGTCCGCTGACTACAGCTCCGGGCGCATGACCGGTATGTATGGTGGTGATCCCGTTATCACGAAGAAAACCGACCAGCTCTTCACGGGCATTGTAGGCGTCAAAAGCGCGCAGATCCGGCTGGATGGCATGTGAGAATTCCAGCTGATCCTGGTCATGATCCTGGTTGTAATAGCCGGCCAGGCCGACCACCGTGCGGGCATCGATGAGCCCGGGAGTGATGATACGTGCTTCATAGTGGTCATACCCATCGGGTATGGAGATATCGTTCTGCATACCAACCTGTTCAATCCTGCCGTCCCGCATCAGGACGATCCCGTCAAAAATCGGATCGCCATCCATCGTGTAAATCGTTTCGGCGGTCACGGCAATCTGTGCAGCAGCCGGCGTTGCAGAAAAAACCGTAAAGATCAGGATCAGAAAAACCGGTAGCAGCTCGGGAAAAACGTGTTGTGCTTTCATAAATGATGGTTGTATTCCAGGTGATGGCGTTGGTGTGCAGGGGTGTTGATGCCGGCGGGTGGGTTATCGGTGATGGTGTCCGTATCCGCCGCCGCGGAAGACATGGTATCCTCCGGTTGCGAATTTCCGATCATCCGGATCGTCATAATCCCACATTTTCTGACCCTCGATCCAGGTCTGTTTGACACGGGTGTAAACGCTGAAGGGGTCTCCGGATAAAATGATGAAATCGGCGTCCTTGCCGGGCTCAAGCGATCCGACCCGGTCATCCATATCCATCTGGCGGGCATTGGCTATGGTCACCGATTCCAGCGCTTTTTGGCGGCTCATACCCTCGCGTATACCAAACGCCGGCGATCGCAGAAAGAGTCGGGAGTCGGTTACGCCGTCATCTGTATGAAACCCGAAATCAACACCGGCTTCCTCGAGAATGGGCGCGGCTTTAGGCAGTAGATTGACCGCCTCCATCTTACCACCGGGTGAATCAATATATATGATGGATGCGGGATATCCGGAGGCGGCGATTTCATCAGCCACTTTCCAGGCATCGGTAACATGATGCAGAACCATACGGTATCCGAATTCATCTGCCAGACGGATGGCGGTGAGGATATCGTCGTGCCGGTGTGTGTGATTATGAACAATGCGCTTGCCTTCAAGCACTTCCACGAGCGATTCCAGTGCCAGGTCACGTGATGGCCTGCGGCTTTCGTCATCAGCGGCCGCTTCCATCCGGGCCTGGTACTCCCGGGCACGGATGAGCATCCCCCGAACCATTGCAGCCGATTTTGCACGAGTTCCGGGGAAGGGCGGTTGCCGCATCGGATTGGTACCGTTGGCAAACTTCAGTCCGCCGTAAATGGCATGCTCTTCATCTACATAGAGGAGCATCTCCTCAACCGTATTGACCCGCCGCAGTTTCAGGTAAACCGTCTGGCCGCTGATGAGATGGCCGGAGCCGGGCATTACATTGACGGTGGTGACACCGCCCGCGAGTGCTTTCAGGAACGTGTCGCTTCGGGGATCGATGGTGTCGAGGATACGCACATCGGGGTGCATGGCAGAGGACCGGTCGCCGCCATCACCTTCGCCGATATGGGAGTGTGGATCAACCAGACCGGGCATGATGACTTTTCCGGTGACATCCATTTTTCTGGCGTTTACGGGAATGGAGACGGTCCCCGCTTCACCGACGGCGTGAATAGTTCCGTTCCGTGTTACCAGCACTCCGTTGTCATAGGTATCACCGGTTACGGTTATAATCTGTGCTCCGGTGAAGGCGATTGTCTGGTCCTGTGCCTTCAGACCACCGGGCAAGAGTGTGGAAAACAGGAAAAGCACGAATGCGCACATCGTGCCTGCCGAATATTTGACAAGTGAAAAATTTTGGAGAAGTGCGAAACCGGTAGCTATACCAACACGTTTCATCGGGTCAGGAACCTGCGGATTCGTCACAAATGGGTTCCGGGAGCGGATCGTGGCAGCAGGAAAATGGGTCATAAACGATACTTTTCATGAAAGGTAATGACAAACCCCTAATATCAGAAAACGTAATCATAAAAACAGGCCGGTGTGGCAATTGTCACGGGAGGGGGGAATGCCCAAAACGATGAACAATCATTGCTTCCGGATGACGGTACTTGCAGGTTATTTGGTGGAATCGGATATTGCGATATTTACTCAGATATTTTATGAATGCCCTTCTGACGGGTACTTATCAACTATTATTTATACAGGGAAATCGAATGCTTTTACATGTTAGAACTGCTGTTTTTGCAGCAATAATTGGCCCTGTATCTCTGGCCGGATGCGGAACCACTACAGAAAGTGCCATTGAGGCCCGACAGAGACTGCAGGATTCCGATGAGGTGACAGATCTGTCTGAAAAAAAACATTCCATTACATCTCCCGGAGATATCCATACGATCTCTTTTGCGCTGGAGGACGGTGTACCGGTTTATGCTGTTGAGCGGGAGGGTCGGGTTGTTCTTGCACCGTCACGGATGGGGTTCGAACTGGCGGAAATTCCAGATATGCGGGATAATTTTCGTATCGCAGCGGTCGAAACCGAGTCTCATGATGATACATGGGAGCAAGTTTGGGGCGAGAAACAGTTTATTCGCAACCATTATGAAGAGATGAAAGTATTTCTGGTCGAGGATCAGGATGAGCCCAGGCAAATGACAATCGTCTTTCGTGCCTATGACGACGGGGTCGGCTTCCGCTATGAATTCCCGAAACAACCGCACCTCGATACGCTTGTTATCATGGATGAGCTGACCGAATTTGCGTTGACAGGCGATCATCAGTCATGGTATATCGATGCCTATCAATGGAACCGGTTTGAATATCTGTTCGAAAACACCCCGCTTTCCGAAGCCGATACCGTCCATACTCCGCTCACCATGCAGACCGACGACGGGCTCTACCTCAGTTTTCATGAAGCGGCCCTGGTCGACTATACGACCATGACCCTGGGACGGGTGGATGAGTACACACTTCGTTCGAACCTTATGCCGTGGTCCGACGGGGTTCGCGTACGCGGATCCGCTCCGATGACCACTCCATGGCGGACGTTGCAGATTGCCGACGATCCCGGCGGCCTCATCACCTCCTACCTCATCCTCAACCTCAACGAGCCCAATAGGATCGAGGATACCTCCTGGATTGAACCCGGAAAATATGTCGGAATTTGGTGGGAGATGCATCTGGATAAATCAACATGGGGCCGGGGAGATAAACTGGGTGCGACCACCGAAAATGCCAAACATTATATCGATTTTGCCGCCGAACACGGTTTTGATCATGTGCTGGTTGAGGGTTGGAATCCTGGCTGGGACGGTGACTGGTACGACAGCGGTGTGGTTTTTGATTTCACGGAATCCATTCCGGAATTTGATCTCGAGGGGGTTGCCCAATATGCCCTCGACAACGGAACACGACTGATGGGGCACCACGAAAATTCGGCAACGGTACTGCATTACGAGAGCCAGATGGAAGCGGGGTTTGCAATGTATGAAGAGCTGGGGGTCCGTGCCGTGAAAACCGGCTATGTCGGACACGGCCGGGAAATCATGCGTTATGATGAGGATGGCAACGAGCAGTTCGAGTGGCACCACGGGCAGTTTATGGTGGATCATCATCAGAGCGTAGTGGAATTGGCCGCATCGCACAAAATATCCCTCAATGTACACGAAGGGGTGAAGGATACCGGCCTGCGGCGCACCTGGCCCAATCTGATGACCAGGGAAGTGGCTGTGGGACAAGAGTATAACGCCTGGGGCGAGTGGGGCGGCAATCCCCCTGATTATGTGGTGTTACTGCCATTCACCCGGATGCTCTCGGGCCCGTTCGATTATACTCCCGGAATTTTTGATCTCCATTTCGATGAATACCGCCCAGATAACCGCGTCAAGCACACCCTGGCTAAAGAACTGGCTCTGTATGTTACTATCTACAGCCCCTTGCAGATGGCGGCCGACCTGCCGCGCAACTACGAGGCCAATCCCGAACCGTTTCAATTTATCAAGGATGTACCCGTCGACTGGTACGACACCAAAGTGTTGCATGCCGATATCGGAAATTTTGTGACAATCGTGCGCCGTGATCGCAACAGTGATGAGTGGTTTTTGGGCAGTATCACCGACGAGGAACCAAGATCTCTGGAGACCGAACTTGCGTTTCTGGATGAAGGGCGTACCTACATTGCTGAAATTTATCGTGATGGCGAATCGGCTGACTGGGATGAGAACCCTTACGACATCGTCATCGAAGAGCTTGAAGTTGACAGGGAAACGGTCATGACCCTTGAACTGGCACCCGGAGGCGGCCAGGCTATACGGTTCCGACCGGCTGACTAACCCGTATCACCGTATTGGAAGAGTAGTTTTCCCGATTTGGTTACCCGTGAACTTCTTGAGATCTTTTTATAAAAAATATGAACCTCTTACTCATCA
>SLLW01000321.1 GCA_007133875.1 Balneolales bacterium
CCAATTAACATCGCCTTATCGGTCTGGCGATCCATCAGCGCATCGGAAAAGTCAAACATGGTAAATTCACGGGAAATTCCGACCACCTGTTTGACATCATCAACCGTAATCGCACCGCCATCCTCCCGGACATTGGAGAGCTTCTCAATTTCGGCCGTCATCTGCTGAAGGTTGTTTCCCACATGAAACCCAAGCAATTCTGCGGTATTCTCCTCAAACCGAAGATCGTGTTCCTGCGCCGCCCAGTCGGTTATCCATTTTGCAAGTTGATAGTCGGGAACCGGTTCAAACGTATGGGCGGCCATGACCTTGCTGCTCTTTAAGGTCTTGCCCAGACGGGTTATGCCGGACGGTTTTTTCTCATTGATCAGGATAAGTATCGTTGTTGGACTGGGCTGATTCAGATAGGCTATCAGCTCTTCCGGATTTTCAGGGCCTCCCTGCCCCGGTCCGCTTTCGCTGCCGGAACCGGCCTGACCACCGGATTCATCCTCCTTGGCTCCATGATCTTTTGAAAAGAGTTTCATGAACTCCCTTACGATCACCACACGCCGTTCGGCCATCATGGGATAGCTCCGGCAGATTCCAATCAGCTTCTCCATGCTGACATCATCGCCGTACAGAATATCGACATTGAAATCACGTGCCTCTTCAGGCAGCGCCTGTAAAGCGGCTTCCTGGAGGTTATCCAGAAAAAAACTCTCCTCCCCGAAAAAGGCATAAACCGGTTTCAGTTCCGGCCCCTGAAGTTCTTTACACAGGGCTTTGTATTGTTCAAGGGATTTGTTCTTTGCCATTTCGTATTACAAATGCATGCTGCTGTTTTGGGCCTTAATCTTGATTCTGGATGGCTTTTTTGGGTGGATCGATCCAAACTACGGGTACAATCGTCCCATCATCCGCGGAAACGGAATGGTTTCCCGGACATGTTTGAGTCCGCACAGCCAGGATACGGTGCGCTCCAGCCCCAGGCCAAATCCCGAGTGCGGTACCGATCCGTACTTCCGCAAATCCAGATACCAGCGGAATTGCTCCTCCGGCAGATCGTGTTCACGCAGGCGCTGACGCAGGGTCTCAAGGTCCTCTTCACGCTGGCCGCCGCCAATGATTTCGCCATACCCTTCCGGGGCAAGCATATCGACACCCAGTGCGATCTTTTCGTTCTCCGGATCGCGTTTCATGTAAAAAGCTTTCACTTCCGCCGGATATCCGTGAACCAGGACCGGGGTGTGCTCATCCATGGTTAACAGCGTCTCATCACTGCCGCCAAAATCTTCACCCCATTTTTTTTCGAGAGCCGATTTTTTCCAGACCGGAATATTCCGCAGATCCTCTTCAATCTGATCCAGCCGTGCGTTGATTTCCCCGCGACGCCGGTCAATCTGAAATTTCCGGCCTTTTTTCGCCTGGCCGAATTCGGCATCCAGTGATTCCCGCTCAGCTTTTAGCGCCGACGCCTCTTCCACCCTATCGGCAGCCATTTGATCCAGCTTCTCCTGCATCTCCGGCGAATTCAACCGTTGTACCGCCTCGGTGTAACTGATGCGCGGAAACGGTGCTTTGACCTGCTCAAGAGCCGCCACATCACGCTCGAGCACCTCCAATTCCGGACGATTGCGTTCAACCACTTCCGCCACGATAAAAGCGATCATCTCCTCAGCCAGATCCATATTCATGGGCAGGTCATAATAGGCCATTTCCGGTTCAATCATCCAGAATTCGGTGAGGTGGCGCCGGGTTTTGCTCTTTTCGGCACGAAATGTGGGGCCAAAAGTATAAATTTTGCCGTGCGCCATGGCCATCGCTTCACCATAGAGCTGTCCCGACTGTGTCAGATAAGCCTTTCGGTCGAAATAGTCGGTTTCAAACAAATTGGTTGTTCCCTCGGCGGCATTTCCGGTAAATATGGGTGCATCCATCTGGATAAAACCCCGCTCCTGAAAAAACCGGTGTATGGCATAGATGATGGTGTTTCGCACGCGCATGGCTGCCCACTGCTTACGACTCCGCAGCCACAGATGGCGATGTTCCATCAGAAACTCAATGCCGTGTTCTTTCGGTGTGATGGGGTACTCCTCAGCCTGCGAAACGGTGCGCAGAGCGGTTACATGCATCTCATACCCGCCGATGCTGCGTTCGTCCGCTGTAACCCGTCCGGTGATCTCCAGTGCGCTTTCCTGCTGCAGGGCCGTCGCTTCCTGCCAAACCGCGTCGGATACATCATCCTGGGCCACAATCGTCTGGCAAAGCCCGGTGCCATCTCTTACAATAATAAATACAAGTTTTTTGCTGGTCCGAATATTATACACCCAGCCTTTCAATGTCGCCTCGCGGCCCTCATACTCCGATATGTTATCAATATAGACCATGAACTGTTTGTTTCGTTGTTTCCGGTATTATGACTCCTCTCCTGCCGTTCGGTTATCCTCGGGCATCAGGATCGTCTCGGTCATCTCCTCCTCATCAAAAAAGGTATTGCAAAGATCGCGAATTTGTCCGGCATCCGCACGGTCAATTTCTGCGACAAGTTCATCCAGAGTGATATACCGGTCATGGAAAACCTCGCTCTTTGCCAGGCGGGTCATCCGGTTACTCATGCTTTCCTGGGAGAGCAACAGTTTGCCTTTGAGTTGGGATTTCGCTTCATCCAGTACGGTATCCGAAATGGGCTCATCCCGAAGATTCCGCAATTCGGTGAGCACCAGCTCACGCATATGATCCACATATTCCCGGTCCGTACCCGCATAGATTCCAAACATGCCGCTATCGCGAAATGCCTCCATAAATGACTGGATATGATAGCAGTAGCCATATTTCTCACGTATATTCTGATGCAGCCTGGAGCTCATCCCCGAACCCAGAACCGTATTGGCCAGCAGCAGTTTGTACCGGTCATCATCAATAGCCGAAAGCGCCCGGCGGCCCAGCATGAAATGGGTCTGCTCAATCGGACGTTTAAGCACAGCCTTGCTCGCCTTATAGGGTGTCATCGGCTGATCACCATTCGCCGCAAACGTGCTGTCGAGCGGCTGGAAATATTTTTCAACCAGTGCCACCACCCGGTCATGTTCTGCGTTACCGGCAACAGCGATGATTACATTTGATGGATGGTACTGCTCCCTCAAATACCCGAACAGGGCATTCTGATCAAAGCTTTTAACGGTGGATTCGTACCCGATGATGGGCCTCCCCAGCGGATGAGGCTCAAACAACTGCTTGTGGAATTCTTCAAAGATAAAATCCTCGGGGTTGTCCCGGTACATTTTCATCTCCTCGATAACCACTTTTTTCTCTTTCTCAATCTCCTCCTCCGGGAACCGGGAGTGCAGCACCATATCGGTGAGTACATCCAGGGCCGTGTCGAGCTCGGTATCGAGACAGCGGGCGTAATAGCAGGTGAGTTCCGGGGAGGTGAAGGCATTCAGATACCCGCCGACCGACTCCATACTCTGGGCGATCTCATAAGCCGAACGGCGTTCGGTACCCTTGAAAAGCATATGCTCCAGAAAATGGGTGATACCCGCCTGTTCTTCCTGCTCGTGGCGGCTGCCGGTTTTGACCCATATCCCCGCCGAAAGGCTGCGTACGGTCTGTATGGTTTCGGTGACAATGCGCAGCCCATTGGGTAATACGGTCTTCTGAATGCGATCGGGTTTACTCATATTGCGGATAGTCTCTTATGGACGGTTGATTGAAAATGATTAACAGCGGCCTTTCAGACCGTGAAGATAATGATATCGGCTCAGACAAGATATCATAACCTGGACAGGATATCCTGATTTTGACAAGTTATCCGGATCCGGACAAGAAGTTCTGACCGGAATATGAAATTCAGACCGGAACTAATTAATCTGACCGGAACACGTTTTCCTGAAAAAACAAAAAGCGCCGCCAACAACGTGACGACGCTTTTTGTGAAACAGGGTCCGGATGATATGCCGGCAAATGATACCGGTTATGGTTCATCCGGAAGCGGAAACTGCCACCGGCATTATTCCTGGGGAATAAGCGCCTTGCGGGAGAGGCGAAGCTTTCCGCCATCTTCCACTTTCAGCAGTTTTACCTCAATCTTATCACCTTCGGTGAGAACATCGGATACCTTGTCGATTCGCTTGTGATCGATTTCGGAGATATGAAGCAGTCCGTCACGTCCCGGCATGATTTCCACAAATGCGCCGTACTCTTTGATAGAGCGGACGGTGCCTTCGTAGATTTCACCCTCTTCCAGGTCGCCGGTAATGGCTTTGATCTTCTGGACAGCCGCTTCGATCTTCTCTTTGCTGTCGGCAGAGATGGTCACAATACCTTTGTTGTTGACCTCCTCAATCATTAACTCGGCACCCGTTTCGCGCTGGATGGACTGGATCACCTTGCCACCCGGGCCGATGATTCCGCCGATCTGATCGGTATCCACTTCCAGTTTGATGAAGGAAGGTGCAAATTTGGAAACCTCTTCACGGGGTTTGGAAATGGTTTCAGCCATTTTCTCAAGGATGTGCAGACGACCCTCACGAGCCTGTTGCAACGCCTCAACCATCACCTCGTAGGAGATCCCTTTCACTTTGATATCCATCTGGCAGGCAGTAATGCCATCGGCAGTACCGGTCACCTTGAAGTCCATGTCACCCATGTGGTCCTCTTCGCCCTGGATATCGGATAACACCACCTGCTTGCCATCACCGACGATCATACCCATGGCAATTCCTGCCACCGGCTTTTTCAAGGGAACACCGGCATCCATAAGTGCCATGGATCCGCCGCAGACAGAAGCCATGGAGGAGGATCCGTTGGATTCAAGAATATCGGACACCACACGAATGGTGTAGTCGAACTCATCGGTGGTAGGTACCATCGGCTTAAGCGCCCGTTCGGCCAGGTTTCCGTGACCGATTTCACGACGTGATACGCCGCGCATCATTTTCACTTCACCGACACTATAGGGCGGGAAATTGTAATCCAGCATAAACCGCTTGGCATCATCGTAAAACAGGGTATCGACCATTTGCTCATCACGCTTGGTACCGAGTGTAACGGAGACCAGCGCCTGAGTTTCACCGCGTGTGAAAAGCGCAGAACCGTGCGTACGTGGCAGATAGCCAACTTCGGTCCAGATTGGGCGGATGTCCGACGGCTTGCGGCCATCAATCCGGAGTTCCTGATCCAGAATTTGCTTGCGCAGAGCCTCTTTCTGGATATCGTGGCAAATATCGGCAATATCACCTTCCTGTTCGGGGAATTCCTCTTCCAGTTTTTCCCGGACTTCGGTGACAATCTCTTTGTTGGCTAACCCGTACTCTTTTTTGGAGAGGCCTTTTTTGCTGATCTCCTCGTAGCGGTCACCAACCAGTTCCCGGACTTTTGATACCAACGCTTCATTGGTCTCATCAGCCGGCTTATCCCACTCCTCTTTTCCGAATTCTTTACGGAGATCGAGCTGGAACTGACAGATTTTTTTTATGGCTTCATGAGCCTGACGGATGGCCTCTACCATATCTTCTTCGGAGATCTCCTTCATCTCCCCTTCCACCATCACGACATTCTCAAGTGTTCCGCCGACGATCATCTCCAGGTCAGCCGCTTTCAGCTCGCTTACGGTGGGGTTAATCACAAATTCACCTTCAATACGGGCAACACGCACCTGGGCCATGGGTCCTTCAAAGGGAATATCAGAAAGGGTCAGCGACAACGAGGCTGCCACCGCACCAATCACATCACCGTCGTTTTCTCCGTCGGAGGAGAACACCTGGCAAATAATCTGGGTTTCATTCAGGAATCCGTCCGGGAAAAGCGGGCGGATGGTCCGGTCAATCAACCGGCAGGATAAAATTTCTTTTTCGGATGGTCTTCCTTC
>SLLW01000326.1 GCA_007133875.1 Balneolales bacterium
GGTTCCATCTCGCCGGAAAAGTTGGTAGATGCTGCGGAAACGGCAATTGAATCAGAAATAGAAGCGGTAAGAGAGCGTCCGTCAACCGACGTGCTGTCCGGCGGCAGGAAAGTCAAGAGTCCATCTGCAGAAGAGGTGCATTACCGTTTTGAGACAACAAATCCGTCGCTTCGTTTTGCCGAATTGTGCAAGGCGACACTACCTGATGAGGAGGTAACGATTTACCCGGTGGATACCGGAGAAGAGGCGATTGTTTTCCGGTTTCCGAAAGATTTTGGTGAAGCGATTCCTGAAGTGGAACTGGAGTGGGAGAACGATTTTGTGCTCAAACGAATCCGAGATGCCCTCTCCGGAGTGCTGGGGAGTGTCGACCAGCGGGACCGGATCAAGCGGATGCTTCAGCCTGCGGATGAGGTGGTGACGGCACCCCCTGATAGCGACCGGCATACCATCCGGGAAGACAGCATGCGAAATACCGCACAAAAGGATGCGATAGAAAAGGCGATGATACAGCCGGTAAGTTATATCTGGGGTCCGCCGGGCACAGGTAAAACCGCGACCCTTGCGTATATCATGGCCAATTATGTGATGCGTGGCAAATCTGTGCTTTTTGTCTCCAACACCAACCGGGCTGTGGACCACGGAATGCTTGGGGTGATGGAGGCGATGGAAAAACTGGGATTGAAAGCGATCACAAGGCGTATTACACGGTTCGGTGAGCGGGTATTGGAGAACGAGCGGCTCGACAAAATCCATTTTGAGCAGCAGCTTGAGGAGTCTCTGCGTGTACAGATGCAGGAGGCCGCCGACCTGCAGCACTGGCTGGATGCGCGTGAGCTGCCGGATCTTACCATTGAGCAGAAGCGGCACATTAATGAGAAAATTGACCGGCTTGGCGGTGAGGAGGCGGTAGAGGATCAGATTCGGGAGCTCACACAAAAAGAACGGTACGCGTTTACCCAGTTGCGCCGGTTCAAAATTGTCGGGACAACCCTGGCACGTGTCTGCACGTCCGACATGCTGGAGCAGATGTCGTTTGATGCCGTCGTTATTGATGAGGCCTCCATGGCGAGTCTCCCCTATATGCTGGTAATGGCATCCAAAGCGGCAGAACATCTGGTCGTTGTCGGGGATCCCATGCAGCTTCCGCCCATCGCGATCACCACGGATATTGCATCCCGCACTATTTTGGAACAGGACATTTTCGCTACGGTGTCGGGGGCAAAGAGCACCGGAGAGTTGTTTCAATGGCACGACCAACACCCCGAATTCACTTCTTTTTTCAACATTCAATACCGGATGCAGTCGGATTTGGCGAGGGTCATCAGCGAAGTTTTCTATGAAGGGAGGTTGCTGACAGCCGTTGACGAAGCGGTGAACGGGGGTGGTGGTGATCCATCTCCCGGAACGCAGGCGGCCGCAACAGGGGTTTTTTCTGCAGGGGATGGTTCCGTTGGAGATGGATCTGCAGGGGCCGAACCGGAAGAGTCGCCGGCCGCCGGATCGGTTTTTCTGCTGGACTCTTCTCCGATGAGTCCGGTACTCAGGCAGGATACCAAACGGAAAGGGTTTCAGCCGATCAATGATGTACATGTGACCATGCTTGGCGATCTGGTTCGCCGGCTGTTGCTGGAGTCGCGTGTGTCGCTGAAAGATATCGGGATCATTGTTCCGTTCCGGTCGACCGTATGGCACCTGCGGCGCGAGTTGCGCGGTAAAAACCGCTGGTACGATCTTGAAATCGGGACCATCCACACTTTCCAGGGCCGGGAAAAAAAAGTGATTATTCTCGATACGGTGATGAGTGGCGAAGCACGAAATGGTTCAATGCAGCACTATTCGGTACGTCCATTTGATGAGGCAAAGAACGGATTGTCGGTTCCCCGATTGTTAAATGTGGCTTTTTCCCGGAGTCGTGAACAGCTGATCGTACTGGCAGATATGACCCATATCCAGCGCATTTACGGGCGGAAATTCCTGGGGAAACTGTTAGGGCGGCTGCCGGTCAGTTCGTCCTGATTACGATGGCCCAAACCGTTCACGCAACCGGGTTTCGTTAACCTGTTTGTACTCTTCAAGAACCGTAACATCCGGAGTTGCAAGTGTCATCTCCCGCTTGCCCGGTGGTCCGGCAGCACGAAAAACATGCCATCCCGCAAGAACCATGGCCGCCCTGGCCCGGGTTGCCGAACAATAGGTTCCAAGCACGGCCTGTGGATCGGCAGCTTCAAAAAGTGTTGCAAAGGTATCGTGTGACCACAACTCCGGATTCACATCCGGTGAAAACGCGTCATGCAGGAAAAAATGTGCCGGCCGGTTTAGAATGGAAAGATCCCAGTCCGAAAAATCTCCGTGGTAAACGGTTGCACGCATTCGGTTTCCACCGGTCTCCGGGAATGTAATGGATGCCATTTCGCCGGGCTTAGCGGATGCCAAATCGGCAGTAAGCCGGTTCAGTGATTCCCGTTGCCCGTCCATATCGGAGAACAGCTTGTCAAACCCCATGGACACAATGACAGAAACATCTACCGGGTATTTCTCCACACTGTAATAATGGATCTGTGACCGCGATCCGGTCTGCTTCCGGAACCACTCCAGCACCAAAAGATGGAATCCGGATCCGAATCCAACCTCACAAATGGTCAAATCCCGATGCTCCCTGAGAGCCTCAACCAGGCCGGTCCGTTCGAAAAAAACATACCGGCTTTCGGTGAACGCCCCTGCCATGTTGTGATAGTGCTGCCGGTAGCGTCCGGAATAGAGTGTCGCGGAACCATCCCGGGTTGTGATTTTTTCCAAAGGCATCAGGAAGCTGCTCCGTTGCCGGTTTTGGTTGATTTATATGAGAGATACCGCCGGTATAGTGTTGTTAATTCCGAAGTAATCATCGCTGTAGCACCCCAAAGTGGCACGGAGTGGATATCCCAGTATGGAATCTGAATGGATTTTCCGCGAATGACATGTTCCCGGGTCTTGATTTTTTTTTCGTTTAGCAGGTCACGAACCGGCACCCAGAATGCTTCGCTTACCTCCGCCGGCTGAATGGTGATGGCCGGTCGCTCATCACAGAATGCCAGCAGAGGTTGAATTACAAAATTGGAAGGAGGTACGAATAGGGGACTCAGCCAGCCGGCTACCTCGTATTGGTGAGGCCGGATCCCGACCTCTTCGGCCGCTTCCCGCCGGGCGGTATCCCGGGGATACTCCCCCTGTTCCTGCCGTCCGCCGGGAAAACTGATTTGTCCGGCATGGTTCAGCAGTGTGCTGTTCCTCAGTGTATAGAGAATGGACGCAGGTTCATCCAGCGAAACGAGTACAAGCACGGCACTCTCCCTGGTATCCGGGTTATTTTTGCCGGGCGTTAAAGAGCGCTCTTCCGGAACCGGATCCATTGTGATCTGTGCCTCCCGGCCGGGCAGAGGACCGCGCATCAATGCTTTACAGTAGGAAGGGAATGTGTTTGGTTCTTGTGACATGATCCAGCGCTACATCGTGTCCTGAAATTGTAAAAGTGCCATTACATGTTTTTTATAACGCATCAATGCATTCCGGCCTTTTTTTGTAAGTGAGACCATTTTTTGCGGTCGGTGTTTACTGAACCGGGTATGACTGGAAATATAGCCCGACGTTTCCAGAATTTGAATCTGCCTCCCCAGATTGCCGTCGGTCGCCTTGACGGTGTTTTTCAATGATGAAAAGTCAATTTCTTCGGAGTAGGCAATGGATGAGAGCATGGAAAGCCGTAACCGGTTATGAATCAGCTTATCCATTTTGGTATAGTCAAAGACGATATATTTTGGGCGCTGCATGGGGATGAGGAAAATTGATGGTCCGGCCCGGATTTTGTACCGCTGAACTGACAGGGAATGACCGGTCCGGTTGATCCGTATTCTTTGTAAATCTAACTTTTGACCGGATTCTTTGCTACTTTTTTTACTTGTCCATGGCAACATTACCCGTCGATACATTGCAAACGCTTCGCCAAAAGTGTACTTTGTCGCGATTATCATTTACTCAATTGCCATTATTATAAAATCATGAGTGTATTAGTCGTTGGATCCATTGCGTATGATGGTATTGAAGCTCCGGCTGGAAAAGTGGATCGGACGCTGGGCGGATCAGCGACATATATTTCGGTTGCGGCTGCCTATTTTGCCCGCCCCGTTCGTCTTGTCGGAACTGTCGGAAGCGATTTTGATAAAAAGGACCTGAAATTTCTGAAAGATCACGGCGTGGATCTGGAAGGGTTCCGGACGGATGAGAGCGGACTTACCTTTTTTTGGAAAGGCAAATATCATGATGATATGAACAGCCGCGAAACGCTTGATACCCAACTTAATGTATTCGAGCATTTTGATCCGGTGATTCCGGAAGTCTACAAAGGCAGCCGGATTGTCTGTCTTGGAAATATCGATCCGGTTTTGCAGCTGAAGGTGCTGGATCAGATCACCCAGGCGCAGTTGACCGTTTGTGATACCATGAATTTCTGGATTTCAGGTGCGCGGGAAGCGCTGGAGGAGGTCATCTCCCGGGTGGATGTGCTCATTGTGAATGACGAGGAGGCGCGCGAACTGACCGGCGAATCGAATCTCATCAAAGCCGCCAAAATAATCCGGGAAAAAGGCCCGAAATATCTGATCATCAAAAAGGGGGAACACGGCGCTTTTTTGTACTCGGAACATTCTGTGTTTTCGGCTCCGGCATACCCCCTTTCAACGATCATCGATCCGACCGGTGCCGGTGATACGTTCATGGGCGGATTTGCAGGATGGTTGTCGTGGTCCGATCGAATCAGCGAGGAGAATCTGCGCAGGGCTGTTATCTATGGATCCGTGATGGCCAGTTACTGTGTTGAGAAATTCGGCGTTGAACGCCTGACCGCGCTGAACCGCTTTGAAATCGATCGCCGTTATGATGCCTTCCGGAAAATGAGTGTGATACCGGAGCGAACCTGATTATTCGGATATGTCTGCCTCGAAAAAGCCTTCAAACAGTGAAAAACGGGTTCTCGTACTGGCGACGGGGAATCCCGGTAAAGTCAAGGAGCTCAATGATCTGCTGAGCGGTTCGGGATGGCTGGTCCGCTCCCTGAAGGAGGTGGCAGGGGAGGTTGAAATTGAGGAGAGCGGACGGACACTGGAGGAGAATGCAGCAATCAAGGCGCGGTTTGTCTGGGAATTGACCGGAATTCCGGCGCTTGCCGATGATACCGGGCTGGAAGTGGATGCCCTGGATGGCAGGCCCGGCCTCTATTCCGCGCGTTATGCCGGGCCCGAAGCCGATTCCGCATCAAACCGCAGAAAATTAATCACGGAGTTGCAGCACATAACGGACCCCGCCGGACGCTCAGCCCGGTTTCGTACCGTGCTTGTCTATATTTCCGGGGATGATGTCAGGCACTTCGAAGGGGTATGTACCGGTACCATTTTGCCTGCGGAGCGCGGCTCGGGCGGGTTTGGTTATGATCCGGTGTTCCGGCCCGACGGATACCGGCAAACGTTTGCAGAACTGGATCCGGAGGTGAAAAACCGGATCAGCCATCGCGGACGTGCATTACAGGAATTTCTCAAAGACGTAATCAAAAACCGATAGTGCTCTGTTTCGGTTTTTGCAACTATTTCATCCAATATCCCAGTTATGAAACATTCGATACAAATGGGTTTCCTGATGATACTCTTGGCATTATCAGGACTCCTGTCAACGACGGCCAATGCAACCGATCATTCATTGGCGATTGGATTTGAGAGTTATTTTGAACGGAGTGATTTTCTGATGACCTCCCCCGGTGCGATGCAGTCCGGCCTCTACGGATACAGCAACCCGGCGTTACTGCACTATTTGCACCA
>SLLW01000341.1 GCA_007133875.1 Balneolales bacterium
ATCCAAAATGTTGACTTCATGATTGGCAAGCACTTCGGTCAGGGGGGCCGTTACACCGGGTTTGTCATCCCCGGATATTTTCAGGAGTATGATGGTGCCGGGTCGAAGATCAGATTTTTGATTCATTGGATACGCAGTTCATCAGTAGTGCAAAAGGTCCTGTGATTATTGAGGTAGCTCAAAATAGGGAATATTCACATGCTGATGAAAAATGTGCTTCAACAACCGGCATTTAGCCGGCTTGCGCTGCAGGCACCCCGGTGGCATATCCATTGGCCGACACTCTTTTTGCGGATGCAAATACCCGTTCGCTCTCTATGAAAACCGGATTCATTTTCTGATTTTCTTCTATATGTCCGGACAGTTCCTTGAGTTTCGAATCCGCATCATTCACCTCGCGGATCAGTTGATCAAACGTATTGGCAAATGCCCCGGCATTGCTCAGCCGTGCGATTTCAATTTTTCCGGTGCTGTGGATAAAACGGAGCACATAAAGGAACCGTTCGATCTCACCAACTCTCACTTTCAGATCTCCCAATGAGGAGGGGATGCGGCCAACTTCCTCCGCGATCTTCAGGAGGCGGGGGGTGTAGGAATCATGAAGATTGCGGATGATCTGAGGTACCGGTATGTCCGACAGGTACCTGTTTTCCCCGTTCACATGCACTTCATTAAGAAAGATGGTGGTCATCTCAACCTGAAGTTTCGCAAAAATGATATCAAAATTAGCCTTATTCAATAGTTTACTGAGTGTTGTCACATGCTGCTGCATATCAGCCAGCATGATTGTGCCGCCATGGGATTGATCCCCCATTTGTCCGGCCACCGCCGACAACGACTCGCCCTCTCCATCCAGCCGCGCCGTGCTTACCTGCGCGTTCAGTGAAAGCAGCCGGATGGTATTCGATAGATTTAAAATATACCTGGAGTGTTCCAGAAGTTTGTCATGCAGTTCCTCAAGTGTTTTCAAGTGGTCGAACAACCGGATCAGATGCGACTCGTATTTCAAGATATGCCCCGGTATCGCATCGGTATGGTTCTTCCGCTTAAACCCTTTCCGCTGTAAAAGTTCATCACGATTCCGCATCTCTTGCTCGAGTGCTTCCCACATGAATTCGTCGTAGGAATCATACCCGTTCTCGCGGAGCTTCTGTTGCAAATACGAAACAGCCGCTATCATACCCTCCTTATCGCCCCGTTCCTCCGACTGCTGCCGCTCATACGACAGGGTATCTTTGTAAATGGACTGAATTTTACCAAATACGGGACTGTCCGGCTTCAGCCGGATGGAAATAAATCCCTGATCATACGAAAATACAAGCGCGATCACCCAGTAATACGCCCCGTCTTTCGCCAGATTTTTAACATAGGCCGCCACCGGTTTGCCGCTGTTGAGATACTCCCACATCACATGAAAAAGGGCCCTCGGCATGTCGGGGTGACGAATGATGTTGTGCGGTCTCCCGATCAGCTCTTTCTCTTCATACGCACTGATGCGCGTAAAAACTTCATTGGCGAATGTGATCTTTCCACTCGGATCCGTCACGGAGAAAAACAGCTCCTCCATGTGGAAATCCCGTTCATAATCCGTCGGTTGAACAACCGTTTTTGTCATAGTGATGTACGTAAAAAATTCACCCCGCTACCGGAATAATCCGGCACCAAAATATTATAAACAAAGGCACAAGCTGCACCGGGACCGGCGCAAATAATCTTACTTTGAAAACAGTGAGGTATAGTTATCGAGCACGTTGCTAAAAAATTAACACTCTGCGTCAGTTATTTGCAGTTCTTTTTTATTTTTTGGATCTGCCCCCAGCGTGTGAAAGCATTTGCATGACATCACGCTTTCCCCGAGTTTTAAATAAATATGTTCACCAAAAACACCAGTCAGATTCGGTCATGACAAACAGGATGCTTGCCGCCGCTTTGCAGATGAACAGCCAACCCGACCTTGATCACAACATGGATCACTGCTACCGGTTGGTTAAAGAGGCCACCAGCCGGGGCGCACAATTGGTCGGGCTTCCGGAAAACTTTGCTTTCCTGGGGGATGAGCGGGAGAAGCACCGATTGGCCGGGCCTATATCCCGTGCCGTCTACGAATCGCTGCCGGATTGGTCGCGGGCATTCGGAATCTATCTGATGGCCGGGGGATTCCCGGTCAGGGCAGAGTCCGGTAAAGTGTATAACACTGCCATGATGCTTGATCCGGACGGGCAAACCATTGCGCTCTACAACAAAATTCATCTCTTTGATGTCGCGATTTCCGAAGACGAGAGCTACCGGGAGTCGGAACTGGTTGAAGCCGGCAAGCCGGAGGTGACTATTTGTGATATCAGGCAGGACAGGCCGCAAACCGGTGACCGGCCTCAAACTGGTGCCGGGTCGCATACCAATCCGGCTACTGATGATCCTCCCTGGCAGATCAAAGCGACGCATGGCAATCAACCGGTCACTGGTCACGGCAAAGAGGGCTTTCGTGTCGGACTTTCCATTTGCTACGACATCCGGTTTCCCGAATTGTATCGCGCGCTGGCTGCTGAAGGATGTGACATCATCTGCGTTCCGGCGGCGTTTACACGTCCGACCGGTGAAGCCCACTGGGAGACGTTGTTACGAGCGCGCGCGATCGAAAACAGCGCCTATGTATTAGCACCGGCTCAAACCGGAACACATGGGGAGAAACGCAAAACCTACGGACACTCCATGATCATCGATCCCTGGGGACGGGTTTTGGCAGATGCGGGCACAGATCCGGGTGTCATAACCGCTGAAATCGACACCGCCAAACTGGATGATATTCGTAAAAAGCTCCCCTCACTCACACACCGGGTCATGTAAATACAATGTAGAACGACGTCCCTCATCAATTGTCGGATGATGATCCGGTGTCGAACGGCTTATGCGGTTCAAAAACGACTGCAACAGCCAGACCCGGATATTGCGGATGGACCTCGATGGATCCTCTCATCTGATTAACCAATCCATGAATGATGGTATAACCAAACGAATCCGGTTTTTCCAGTTTTCCGGGATCATCGACCCCTTTGCCGTCATCCCGTACAATGAGGTGATAGTGTCCATCCTCTTTGAAAAACGACACTTCAATCGTTCCTTCTTTTTTCTCTTTAAACGCATGCAAATAAGCATTGGAGATCAGCTCGTTGGCAAGCAGGGTACAGGGTAACGACTGGTTCAGCTCCAGCATCAGCTCCTCAGCCGAAATCGTAACCGAAATGTCCTTATCATCAGAACCGTATGCCTGATCGATATTTGTTGCAAGACGCTGCAGCAGCCGGTTGAAACTGATTTCCGCAAAGTTGTTTGTTTCATACACCAGCTCATGGACCAGCGACATGGAGTGCACCCGGTTGCGGGTATCCTGGAGGATTTCCTTTGGGCTCTTAATGTTATGCTCCTCGAATTCACTCTGCAATGTCAAAAGACTGGATATGACTGCCATATTATTTTTCACCCGGTGATGAATTTCAGACAACAGCACATTCTTTTCCTGCAGATTTTTTTGGATGATCTCCTCGGTACGTTTCCGGTCGGTAAGATCAAACACACTTGTAATTACACGGGAGTAGGTGGATTCGTATCCGGAGATAACCGCCCAGTGCAGCTCCACATCCAGCTCTTTCCCATCCAGCGTCTTGTGTTTTTTAACCAGTGAAAACTCTCTGCCACCCTGAGCGATCAAAACGAGTGCCTCCATAAAGGCTGGGTAGGATTCATCAACAAAGACCTGATGGATACCGGCTTTTAACTCTTCTTTGGAGCGCGCATGATACTGTCTGACGGTCGCTTTATTCACATCCAGCACTTTGACCTTGGCAGCCAGTTCGCGAACCAGTCCGGGTCGGTCCATAAACCATGCCCGCAGATCATCAATCGGCTCCCTGCAGATCTCATCCAACTGTTTCTTCACATCAGAAAAATCCTGCTCCCACAATGAGATAGGGGAGTCATCAAACAGTTGCCGGTATTTCGTTTCGCTTTCCCGTAACGCCTGCTCTGCTTCTTTTCTCCGGGTAGCATCACGGATCACACCGATTAAAATGCGATGGCCATCAAAATCTTTGGCTGAAGTGATATTCATATCGTACCAAAATCGTCCGTCCGGCATATCCAGATAATACTCAAGATTGGTAAACTCACCGGTATCACGGGTTTCCATTAATGCTGTCAATATCCTGCTTTTAGCGGGCTCCGGAAATTCAATTTCATCCAGAGACTTGCCCAGGAATTCCTCTTTGGCCCGCAAAAGCTTGCGGCTTATGGGCTGACTAAATTCGGTGATCACCAGATCATTATTGAGCACAAAAATAACCTCGTCGATGCCTTCGATCAGTGAGCGCAGTTTTTGTTCGCTGATCCGGAGTTCCATTTCGGCTTTTTTCCGCTCGGTAATGTCTTCAACGATACCGATTGCTCCGTTTACTTTTTCCGAGTCGTCGGTAATTGGTGCAAAAAATGCCCGGAGTGGTGTTATTTTGTCGGCGGTTGTGGACGCGTACTCTCCCTCGAATGTCATCTTTCGGCCTTCTAAAGCCCCTATCATAGCATTCCTGACTCTTATATCGGGCAGATCAAGAATGTTCAAACCAACAATAGCCTCTTGCGACGAGCCTATGATGGTGACAAAACTGTCATTGCAATCGGTTATCACGCCATTGATATCGCTATGAAAAATACCCAGCGGTGAATTGTGGAAAATGTGCCGGAATTTCTCCTCACTCAATCGCAAGGCCTGTTTTGCATTGCGTCTTGCGGTAATATCATCGGCCGAGCAGACCACATACTCCACATTTCCGCGATCATCCAGCTTTGGATTCTTGTTGACCCTAAGCAGGCGCCGTTCTCCCTTGCCGTTCACCACCCACTCCTCGGTCGTTACCGGTTTCTTCCCTTCAAAAACCTGTTTGTTGGCTATAACGCATTGGTCCGCTTCGTGCTTTTTGAGAAAATCGTACAGGCTTTTGTGCTGAAGCTTCTCCTTTGGGATTCCCAGGAAGTCGGCATGAGCCTGGTTAACCCTGCCATAATGTTCAAGATCCGAAAGATACCAGATTTGAGTCCGGATATTATCGAGCAGCAGGTTTTGCACTTCCTCTTCCTGTTTTGTGGCGGTAATATCCACAAAAACGGTTGAAAAGTGCAGTTTTTCCGATGAGTGCACCTGTACACGGAACCATTTTTTCAGAGGTTTCGAATATTGCTCAAACATCAGATTCCCCCGGTTCAAGGCAATTTCGCCAAATTTCCCAATCCAGTCGAACCCATCATCGGTGATACCCGGCAGGATCTCCGTCACACGTTTGTTTAAAATCCGGGAAGTTTCCAGGCCGGTAAGCTGCTCAAAAGCGGGATTCGCATCCAGGAAAACATAATCGCAGGGGTGATTCTTTTCATCCAGAATAATTCTGTGATAGGCGTATCCAACAGGAGCCGACATGAGCAGATTTTTGTAATGGTCCTGTTCCATCCCGAAGCGATTGTTAAGAAATAAATTATATAACTGATATATAGCAGATGCGCCATGCAAAGTCAATGAAATAAAACACGTTAAGCGGCCTTCCCCGACAAAGACAATGCGGGCGTAACGAATTATTCATGCTAAAAATAGCAGACACAAACCCCCATGGGTGCCTGAATAAGAAGTAATAAATATCTGATGAGTTTATCGGCTTTCCTGATAAAAACTGAAACCCTATTTTTTGAACCACCGGGAATTGGAGCTAGGAGACATACACAACTAGTAACAATCAGTTAGTAGTGCCAAGCACTAGAAA
>SLLW01000166.1 GCA_007133875.1 Balneolales bacterium
ATAATAAAACTGCCGAACCTGTCAGATGAAGTCGTGTAATAATATCAGCAGACCTGATTCGGATTAAAAAATTGTAACCCTGTGTACCTCTCTTATCGATCGGAAATATGGAAACTTTAGCTGCGGGCGAAAAATAATATCACGAACATAGCACACCCTTCATTACTCCATAAGAGGCTTGATGTTACATGGAATAACAACCCGAGCGGGCAAACAACCGATCACACTGCAACCGCGCTATTTTTGATCGAGATCCCCGTTTTCAATCAATGCGGCATGCAGGCGCTTGACAGCCACCTCACCGCTGCCTTCATCCACCAGAAAACAGAAGTTGTGTTTGCTGGCACCCTGACCGATCATGCGGACGTTGATGTCCGACAGCGCATCAAATACGATGGTCGCCAGTCCGGCGGTATGATTGATATTGTTGCCGATCACCGATACCAGCTCGTAACTCTTTTCGATGTTGATCTGGCCCAGTTTTTCGAGGTCACGAAGCAACTCCTGATCCTGCAGCGTGACATCATCGACGGTCATCGCCACACTGATTTCACTGGTGGTGATGCTGTCGACACTGGCCTGATGATCATTGAACACCTTGAATACCCGGTAGAGAAATCCGTACGTATGGAGCATTTCCGGGGTCGTGATCGTTAACAGGCTCTGTTTCCGGCGGATGGAGATGGCACGAACCAGCGGTGCCTGCCCGACATTGCGGTAGATCCAGGTTCCACCCTCTTCGGGATTGAAACTGCTGCCGACATAAACCGGGATTTCACGCCAGATGGCAGGAATGAGTGTGGATGGATGGAGAATCTTGGCACCAAACGTTGCCATCTCCGCGGCTTCCTGAAAACTGAGTTCGCTGATGGGTTTGGCGTTCGGGGTTATGCGGGGGTCGGTGGTTGCCACGCCCCCGACATCGGTCCAGATTTCGAGGACATCGGCATGCAGGGCCCAGGCGAAAATGGCGGCGCTGTAGTCGCTCCCGCCGCGCCCGAGCGTGGTTCGTTTCCCGGATTCGGTACTGCCGATAAAACCCTGGGTAACAATAGTAGGCCGTTCCTCCGAAGTCACAATTGGCTCCAGATGTGCTTTGGACAGCAGCTCAATGGCATTGAAGTCGGGGGTCGCTTTGGAAAACCGTTCATCGGTGCGGAGGATGATTGACGCATCAAAATAACGGGCGGATACATCGATGGATTTTAGACACTCGGTAAAGAGCAGGCTGGACATGCGTTCACCAATACCGTACAGTGCGTCCTGCAGTTCCAGAATCTTGGTACGCTCCGGTGTCCCTCCCGTTTCTGATGGATCATAGGGTTTGCGGTCGGGATCCGATCCCGAGGCGGGTTCGGAACGGCCGGTGGTTTTACTCCGATTGACAAGTTGCTCCATCAACCCCTCAAGCTCATCATACAAAGCCTTGAGTCCTTTTCGGGTTTCATCCAAACCGCCAAGCTCATTGGCAATCGCCTCGTGCTTTTCGACAATTTGATCGTGGATCGGCCGAAGCAAAGCCATATCCCCTTTCCCTGATTTCGTAGCGGCTTCAACCAGTAGGTTTGTGGTTCCGTAGGTCGCTGAGACCACAACAACGGTGCTTTTTTGACGGGCGACGATGGCGGCACTTCGGTGCATGGCGGTGGCATCGGCCATGGAACTGCCCCCGAATTTCGATACAATCCTTTTTGTCTGACTCATGTACTGCTTTAAATATTTAAATAAAAAATTGGAAACAGGAATAATAACTGCCGGTAAATATACAGATTTCACCACTATTTTCGAATGCTTATTGACGACCCGGAGCAAGCGGGTATGGTGACACCTTTTCTGAGGCGGGTCATGGTGACGCCGGATTCGGGGACGGGTAAGGTGATGACGATTCCCGGGACGGGGATGGCAATTTCCGGAATGACAATGGTGGTGATTTTTTCTGTTGCCGGTTTTGTCACATAAAAAAAGCGGGACACCATTCTCGAAATTTCTCGAAATGATGCCCCGCTTGTGCGGAGAGAGTGGGATTCGAACCCACGGAGCCCCGTGAAGGGCTCAACACCTTAGCAGGGTGCCGCTTTCGACCACTCAGCCATCTCTCCGGAATGCCAAAATCCATTGGGTGCTGGCTTTAAAGAGAATAATAAAGATACGGTATTTACAGCCGGATTTCAATCCCCGGTTTCCTGATTCGCTGCCTTTCCCGGCCGGTCAGAATTTCTTCTCATATTCGTCGTCAATCACGTAAATCTGGGGCAGGTTTCGCCCTTCCTGTGCAAAGTCCATCCCGTATCCCAAAACAAACAATGTCGGAATCTGAAACCCGACATATTCGACATTTACATAGTGTTTGGTGGCATCAGGTTTGTGCAACAGCGTCATCACCGTCACCGATGCGGGATTTTTTTCCCGGATACGGTCAACCATGTATTTCATAGAGAGTCCGGTGTCGACGATATCCTCAATAAGCACAATATGGCGCCCTTCGACATCGGCATCCAGATCCTTACGCTCAGTGACATGACCTGACGAAACTTTTTCGTCGCCGTAACTGCTCAATTTAAAAAAGTCGACCTCGCAGGGGATAGAAACATGACGCATCAGATCGGCAAGAAAGATGAACGCGCCATTCAGGATTCCGATAAAAATTGGTTTTTTATCCTTGTAGTCGCGACTTATTTCCCGGGCAAGTTCAGAGACGCGCTTATCAAGCTGCTCTTTGGTGATGTAGAGTCGAAACAGGGATCCGTTACAAACTACCGTTTCCGGTTCGTAAAAGCTCATGTACTGTTATCCGGTTTGTTAATTGCAAGAACTGGTTCTCCCTTTGAGTGGCATCGGGCATGTTCCGCAATGGATCCAATTTCACCGCTCTTTTTGGGATGTGGAAATATAACGGCATGAACCATTCCATCAAAAGAAACGAGCACCAAAGTTTCTCTTTTTTGATAGGTGGTGATTTTCCGGTTTGTCAGATGGTCGGAAACCAGCTGGCTTCCCTCCATTCCGAGTGGACGCATACGGTCGCCATCCTGCCAGGGGCGCAACTGAATAGTATCCGGCAGTGCATTCAGGTTCAACTGCAAAATTTCTCCACCCGATTCCGGCCGATACCGGCTTTGTGACAGCTCCAGTCCCCCATATCGTTCCGGCTTATCCGACAACGCTGCAAGCCGGATGGTCGCTTCACCCGAACCACGGGCAGCATCATCACTGTTGCCTGAAACCGGCTGATCATCTTGTGTGACACGATGCGAACTGATCACAAAAAAATCACGGTCGCGGATGATCGTATGATGTTCTGAAACGGGGATTTCACCTCCGGTTGACAGATGTGCCAGATCTTCAAGCCGACGGATGATTCCCCGGCTCCATCCCGCGAAACCGGTTTGGCGGCGAATCCAGTGGCGGGCAACAGCAGCACGAAGGGACTCCGGCAGGGCAATCCAGCGGCTGCGCTGCAAGGTATCCGCTGTTGCGGGACCGGAATGCACCGTGACGCCCGACACCAGATAATCCAGCATCCCGCTATGCAGTTTCCCGAATTCTGCTATGTGTTCCAGGTTATCGCGCCAACCCGGCAGATGATTTTCCAAAAGTGGGAAAACGTCATTCCGCAACATGTTACGCGCGTAACCGGATTCCAGGTTTGTGTGGTCGGTGCGGTAGGGAACCCCGTTCTGTTCTGCAAATTTCTCCAGAACTGTGCGGGTTACCGTTAGCAGCGGACGAATCCAGGGAGGATCATAAACGGCCATGCCAGTCCAGTTTTCAGGAGCGGATCCTCTGAGAATTTTTTGCAGAACAGTTTCAGCCTGATCGTCCCGGTGATGAGCAAGTGCTATTCCTCCGGCGTTGTTATCCTGCATAACCGACTTCAAAAACTCCTGTCGTACACGACGGGCGTGATCCTGGAAATTCCCCGTATCTCCGGTGATCTTCGGATGGTTTCGTGCGTCATATATTTTCACCGGAATATCGTGCCGGGAACACCAGGAGGCAACCAGGCCCTGATCGGCATCAGAAGCCCCGCCCCGCTTGCCGTAGTTAACATGTGCTGTAATGACGCGGAATTGCAGTGATACGGCAAGTATATGCAGCAAGACCATGGAGTCGGGGCCACCACTAACGGCAACAACCAGCGGCTGGTGCCGGGTCAGTTGATGGCTTTCCATCGTCTCAGCAACCAGTGACGGAATATCGTTACCGGAGCTCATCATGGAGCAACTCCCTGTTCACTCTCATCGTAACCGATACGAACCTGTTCGTGGGTAAATGTTTTGATATCATCATTGGCGGTCAGCACCATAAGATAACCAAACTCATTGATCCCGATAATTTTAACCGGAGTCTCCTCGCGTATGCCATCAACGTGGATCGTTACCCATTGGCCATACCCCCGGATATTTCGGTTAATTTCGCGGATCAGGTCCAGATCACCATCGGCGGCACGTGAAAAGTATGGTTCCAGCCGGTTCAGGAACATGGCCAGCAACAAAGAACGATCGACCGGCCGGCCGGCGGTTTCGTTGCAGAGGGAGGTGGCACGGTCGCTGATTTTTTCTGGAAATTGGGTCTGGTTCACATTCATTCCCAGTCCAAAAGCAACGCGATCCAGTTTTTTACCATTGTACCGGCACTCTGTGAGTAACCCTGCGATTTTTTTTTCAGCAACCATCAGGTCATTAGGCCATTTGATGGTACTGTTGCAGGTTGTCGTATTCCGGACGGTCTCGTTCATCGCCAGCATCACTGCCAATGAGAAGAGTTGAAGCGAAATATTGCCGGATGGTTTTAGAACAATCGTAAAAGTCAGATTTTCACTTTCCGAGCTGAACCATGACCTGCCAAACTGTCCTTTTCCACCGGTCTGATGATCGGTCAGACATACCATTCCATCGGATAATCGCCGGCCGGGAATATCCTGTATCAACCGGTTGGTTGAATCGAGAGTCCGGAAATACCAGAATCTGCGTCCGAGCCAACCGGTTTGCAATAGTTGTATAAAAGAGGAAATATCGAACAATTTATCATGCTTGTGTTACCGGTATCCGATGAATGATACAAAAAAGGCCTCAATTGTGAGGCCTTTTTGTTTCAATTCGTAATGGTGCCGCAAGAAAAAAACCGAATATCACTCTCCGATTACCAGAAGTGAGTCCTCGGTACCGTAGGGGTTGGAGGCGTATCCATCAGCCGAATCGTCATTTGCCCAACGCTCTCCGTCAAGCAGATAGCGGAACCGGCTTTCGGTTTCCGGAGTAAAACGCAGTGTGGTTTCCCATGAGCCGTTCTTCGGCTCCAGCTTATTCGCCTCGGTATCCCATTCGTTGAAGTCACCTACAACCGACACCTCTTTTTCTGCCCAATCTTCGGGAACACGGAATGTCACCTTACAGATGGTGCGTTTCGGGGTGAATTTCTTTTCTATCATATGTATTTGCCCTTAATGTTAGTGGAGTAATCAATGGCTAATATAGCATTATTTTATTATGCAATAAATAAATATTTACTAATTTATTTACACGAGAATTATATATATCATTATATATTAATGTTTATTGCTGTTATTTTACTAAATTTTTAATGCTTTTAACCTTAGAAGGCGAAATTCTTTAAACCCAAACCGGACAGAAATCATAATTAATTCGGTTTGTAATGCTCTATTTTATAGAGCATTTATGGCTGATTCGATAATATCTGATAAAACCGGGAAACAGCGTAACCGGAGATCCGTGCTCATTCCATTGAAATTCCAGACCGCCTGGTAAT
>SLLW01000159.1 GCA_007133875.1 Balneolales bacterium
CCGCCTGCGAGCCGCCGCCGCACCCCAGGTTGGCATCCGGATGCGGAATATGGAGCTCCCGGAAAAACGTATCACTCATGATTTTGTCGTAATGCTGACCGGTATGAATCAGCCGATAATGGAACGTGTGTTCGTTGGCCCGGTTATATGCATCCATGGCGTGGATGATGGGGGCGATTTTCATGAAATTGGGGCGGGCGCCGGCAATAAGGGTAATATTCATCTCTGAAATTTATGGTGGAAATTCGACAGGTATCGGGTGGATAAATGACGGTAAAAAAAAAGGCGAATGAATCATTCGCCTTCAATAACCAGACGGCTCAAGCAGGAAGATAAACGTATCACATGAAAGATACGGTTATCTTGCCTCTGACACCACCGTACAAACGATTACGTATGCGGCGGCGCTAAAAACCTTACCCCTTTTTCATATCACCTACTGCATAAGTCTAAATTTTTGATTATATACCATTTATGCACAATCTTAACCATGGAACCCAGGGAGGTCAGCCATGAGATACCAAATCAATGAAAAGTACAATTGTGTTGTGTTTGAGATTAAAGGCAAGATCATGGGCGGTCCGGATGCCGAGGTCTTCCGAAATGATCTTCAGAAACTGATCGACGAAGACAAGAAAAATGTCGTCATTGACCTCGGAAAGGTGAATTTTATGAATTCATCAGGCATTGGCATCCTTATTGGGGGATATAAAACCATGCGGGCCAATGGCGGTGATATCAAGCTGTGCAATGCCGACAAGCGTATTACCAGCCTGCTGATGGTATCCCATCTGAATACGGTTTTTGATACGCATCCCAGCCTTGATTCCGCTGTAAAGGCGTACGAGATCACGTAACCCACCGTTCAAACTGCCCTGACCGCAGTACATTGCAGGAAATCTTCGATGAATGATTTCGAGCAAAAATACCGTCAGATAGCCTCGGAAAACAAGAGACTGAAAAAAGCTGTCGGTGAGCTTTCCATCCTGAACGACCTGGCCATCGCCATAAGCGGAAGTCTGGACAGCGAGAAAATTGTCCGGGCCATCATTTCCCGCTCCATACGGGCCATTGATGCGGAACAGGGCGACATCACCATGGTGGATGAGGAGAAGGAAATCCCAACCCGGACCCTGGTCCGCAGCATGATCAGCACAAGCATCCATTCTCCCCTGCATCTGAATCAGAATCTGCTCGGCTGGATGCAAATCAACAAAAAACCGCTGCTCATTAATGAACCGGGAAACGACGAACGCTTCCGGAATGTGAAATGGGATGAATCGGTCCGATCCCTGCTTTGTGCTCCCATCCTGGCCAAGTCCAAACTGATCGGCATCCTCACGGTTTACAACAAAAAGGGGGATGGACAGTTTGACGAATCCGACCAGCGGCTGCTCTCCATCATTGCCGCTCAGTCGGCACAGGTCATTGAGAATGCCCGGTTATACCAGGAGGAACAGGCGTACCATGAAACGCGCCGTGAGATGGAGCTGGCATCCGGCATTCAGAGGAAAATGCTCCCCTCATCGCCGCCGGAAATGGACGATTATGCCCTGGACGGCAGAAATCTGACCGCACAATCCGTGGGTGGTGATTATTACGATTACCTGCAGCTGGATGATGAGCACTGGATGATCTGTCTGGGTGATATCAGCGGGAAGGGAATGTCGGCAGCCCTGCTGATGTCCAACCTTCAGGCCATACTGCGGGGACAGGTGCTGCATGTGAGCTCGCCATCCGAAATCCTCCGGAACGCCAACATCCAGCTGTTCCGCAGCACCCATGCGGAGAAATTCGCCACCCTGTTTCTGGGTATCATCAACATTCGGACCAACACGCTGCGGTTTTCCAGTGCAGGCCATGAATATCCGTATCTGATCAGCTCAGACGACACCCTCCGTCAGCTGATTGCCAACGGCCTGCCGCTGGGCATTTTTGATGGGTGTGAATACGAAGATGATTCCATTGAATTGAAATCCGGCGACACCCTTTTCGTCTATTCTGACGGGGTAACGGAGTCCATGAGCCCGGCCGAGGAAGAATTCGGCAAAGAAAACCTGGAAAAGGGGCTCCTCGCCGCCGGCGCTGATCGCTGCATTCCGGCAAAACTGATCGACAGGATCTTCAACGCATGCTTTGCACACAGCGGCAATCAGGTGCTGTCTGATGATATGACCGCACTGGTGCTTGCCAGAAAACCAACATAGCAAAGGAGGCCCTATGATTCTGAGAATGGTCAAAGCGGCGATTCGGCGCGGCAAGGGTCCTGCCCCGGAGTCGGTACACCGGGATGGTGTCATATCCGGCCCGGAAAAAACCGACGGGTGCCTGGTTGCCGGAAAAAAGTTCAGGTGATCCCTATGACCGGAAAAACCATATCGCATTACAAGATCCTCGAAAAAATCGGCGAAGGCGGAATGGGTGTGGTCTACAAGGCGCTTGATACCAGACTCGACCGCACGGTTGCACTGAAGTTTCTGCCCGATCATGCCGCTATCACATCCAGGGATCAGGAACGCTTCCTGAAAGAAGCACAATCTGCGGCAAGACTGAATCATGTCAATATATGCCAGATCTACAGTGTCGAAAATGTGGATAATGACTTTGGAGACGAACAGCCATTTATTGTCACCGAGTATGTTGATGGAACCACCCTCCGTCAGAAGATCCAAAATGAGACGGGAACACAGGATCCGTCCCAACCGGATGCCTCCGGGCAAAAACCATCACAGACTCCGGCTGACGGACATGGCCGACTTGAAACCATCATTGATTATGCCACCCAGATCGTCAAAGGCCTTCAGGCTGCCCACGACAGTGGAATCGTACACCGGGATATAAAATCCGGAAATATCATAGTCACGAAATCCGGTGAGATCAAAATCCTGGATTTCGGCCTGGCAAAAATGACCGGCGCGGATCAGGTTACCAAAACCGGTGCAACGATGGGAACCGTAGCCTACATGTCACCTGAGCAGGTTCGGGGGGAGCCTGCTGATGAAAGGTCGGATATTTGGTCAACCGGCATTGTCTGCTATGAAATGCTGACCGGCCGGCTTCCGTTTGAAGGCGATTACGAATATTCCATCATCTATTCCATTGTAAATACGGATCCCCCCACGGCTGGAAGCCGGAACCCACAGGTGCCGGACGATCTCGACCGGATCGTGCAGCGATGCATGACCAAGGATCCGGCGGACCGGTACCCGTCCGCCTCCGACTTGCTGGACGACCTCCAGAATGCAGCAGCGGCGCTTCGCACCGGTGAAACCGCGACCGGGGATGCCATTGACCGGCGCTCTTTTCCTCCATTGGCCACGCGTCAACGCGCCGTCTCAACCGCTGCAATCCTGCTGGCCGGCTTGCTTATCGTCGGCTATATGGTTTCCCATCGGCACACGGTCCAGTCCTGGGTTTCATCAGCACCCGACAGCGAATCAATCCGCCTGATTGTACTGCCGTTCACCAACATTGGCGAGGATGCCTCCAGACAGTATTTCAGTGACGGACTGGTCGAGACCATCACCAGCAGCCTCACCCAGATGGAGCAGTTTCAGAGGGAGCTGTGGGTGGTGCCGTCTGATGAAGCCCGCAGGGATGATATCAGGAGCGCCGGACAGGCCCGCAAGATTTTCGGTGTGAATTATGTCATCACCGGCAGCATTCAGCCCCTCGCTGACAGATTGCGGCTGACCATCAACCTGATCGACAGCAGGAACCTTCGGCAAATCAACTCTTCGGTGATAGATGTGGATGCCGGTGAAGTCCTGGAACTGCACAATACATCCGTTGAGCGGCTGATGGCCATGCTGAACCTGGAGATGAATCCGGATTCCAGAGAAGTGATGCAGGCGGGCAAATCCACGATACCGGCTGCCTTCGAGCAATACGTTCAGGGTCTGGGCCATCTGCAGCGCTTTGAACGTCTGGACAACATCACGCGCGCCATCGCATCATTTGAGGAAGCGGTGGACCTTGATCCACGGTTTGCGCTGGCCTATGCCGGGCTTGGCCAGGCATTCTGGCGAATGTACGAATACACCCATGAACCGGAATGGGTCGACAAGGCCGTCAGCCATGCAAAAACCGCCTCCGGGCTGGACGACCAGCTCGTGCAGGTCAATATCACATCAGGCATGATCAACAACGGAACCGGGAACTATGAACGGGCGATTGCCAGTTATCATCGCGCCCTGTCTGCCGACCCGGTCAGCGCCGGGGCATATCGCGGACTGGCGAAAGCTTTTGAAAATACGGGTGATTATGAGCAGGCCGAGCAGACCTACCAGCGGGCAATCCGCTTGAAACCCGATTACTGGGCGGGTTACAACGCCCTGGGAATTTTCTATTTCCGACAGAGCCGGTACGAAGACGCGAAGGAGCCGTTCCGAAAAATCACCGAGCTCACGCCGGACAACTACCGCGGCTACATGAACCTCGGAAGCATGTACTATTATACCGATGATCTCGAAAAAGCCGGGACCCTGTATGAGCAATCCCTTGCGCTTGAAAAGACGTACGGAGCATCCTCAAATCTTGCCACCATATACTATTCGGAAGGACGGTTTGAGGAGTCGGCGCGAATGTACGAAACCGCGCTGGATTTGCATGACGGAAGCTATGTCATGTGGGGTAACCTTGCATCCGCCTATTACTGGGCGCCGGATGAACGTGAAAAGGCAGCGGAAACGTACCGGCGGGCCATTGAACTGGCCGAAGAACATAAAAGGGTCAATCCAAATGACCCGGAACTGTTGATCAACCTGGCCGGATACCATGCCATGACCGGCGGTGAAAGCGAGGCAAGGGGCTACATCACCAAGGCACTTGCGCTTGCCCCGGATAATACCGATGTGATGTTTCGCGCGGGTTCCGCCTATGAGCGGTTGGATGAGCGGGAGGCAGCCCTTCATTGGCTGGGCAAAGCGGTCGAAAACGGGTTCCCGCCATCGGAGATAAAAAGGCACCCCGGGTTGCGCGAACTGGTTACCGACACGCCATACGAAAAAATGCTTCAGCAGATCAACAGCTTATAATCACGTGTATTTCTACTTCAACCAAACCAAAAAAAAGAGGTTTTTATGACTTCAAGACCAGAAACCGGACAGCCGGGCCAGGCGCGAACCGAACACAGGGTGGCCATAAAAGTCATCAATGACGAATGGCGTGTCGTCCTGGCTGATAACGAAAGTCAAAGCGATGTGACCGCAAGAAGAGGCGACAGGATCAGGTGGAGTGTCGAAGGATCAGATGCTTCCTTTCAATTCTCTGATGAAAGAGTGGTGGGACACAGCACCAGGATTGTCAGAGATGGAACACCGTTGGTACTTGCCGTTTCAAAAAAGGCATCAAACGGTACGCATACCTACGAAGTTTTCATCCACAAAGACCAGACGTATGCCCGCGGACAATCCCCTCCACGAATCATCGTGCAATAGCGGGCTTTCGGCCCGGTGCTTGTGTGCTGGAAAATGACGGTAAAAAAAAGCGAATGAAACATTCGCCTTTTATAATCAGGGGTAATAGAAAGAATAATAGAGACTCGGATGCTGCTATCTGTTCTTCACGTGCACATCGTCACGGTCCCATTAATTATCCGCATACTCATAGGCCTCTTTATACTCAGGTTGTGAGGGTCCTGACTTCGAATCGGGGTTGTGCGTTGTTTTCTTAGTTATGGTCCTGAGTTCTAATATAAGTTGGTGATTTTCCTGGACCAGCAATACGTGTCGCCGGGCAAAGGTGCTGATGACACTCACGGTAA
>SLLW01000014.1 GCA_007133875.1 Balneolales bacterium
CGGTGACGGTATTCTCTGTGTCGTTTCCGGACAGGTGCTGTTTCGTCCTGTTGTTTCCGGATGACGTCGTGCCGGTTCCTGATCCGGTGGTATTTATTGCGTGGTTTGATTGTCCGTTCCGGATTTGTATCAGCCGAACCTGATCATTGGCATATTCCAGAATCTGAAACGGATTACGGCCAAGAAAGGAGTAGCGGGCAACCTGCTCCCCGCCTTCTACAGACTCCAGCAAAAAAGGCTGCCGCCCATCCTCCCGGATTTTCAAAAACAGCGATACCGGAGTAACGGTATCGGCCATCAGCACCCTGTAGACGGGAATTGCCGTATATGTACCAGCCAGATTTTTAAATGTATCCCGGTTCATGACTCTTTCATTATGGATAGCACCCGTTCATAATCACAAAAAAACCCGCTCCCAGACGAACTGAAAGCGGGTTGTATACTCTTTAATAGGTACGACACATACCGGCATCAATCCGCTTTCAGCAGATGTGCCACCACCAGTTATTGATATGTGCGTTACCTTTTTTCATGGACCGAATTTACGCAACCAATGCACACGATGCAATAACTTCCTGAATTATTTATAATTCCGAAGCAAAATTTATAACTGATGTACGAATAAACCGGAATCTCCGTTTTCTTTTAATCTGTTTGCCTGTTTCGAATGTCATCCTTTTCCATTCCGTTTTTTCGATATTCTAGCCATGTTATTCCTTGTGATTTATTTTACCCGGTATGTTGACATTTGAAACGGCATGGGGTAATATCAATGACCAATATGAATGTCACATTTGCGCATGGAATAAGGTTACAATCAGACGCTTCCTACTTACAAAATCATTTCTCTACACCCTCGACCAGCAGTTTTGAGACATTCACTACGGATCCCCTTTTTGCTGACAGCTGTATTGGCAGTTGTTCATTTCGTATCAGGCTGTGATAATGCAGACGGCCCAACCAATGTGCTATCAAACTCCCCGAAAATCGACGAATTGGAGATTCAGCCCTCTTCGCTCAATTTCAGCGGCGAGGACGGCATTCGCGACACCGTCATAACCTTCGCAATTACGGTCCGCAGTGATTTGCCCGAAGATCACCAATTGGTTGCTCAACTCATTACGGCCAATTCCAGGCAGGAACTGGCCTCTGACACCCTCATACAGGACAGTGAAAATCCACGGAGATTTGCCGGCAGTTTTACATTGGAAGATGAGACAAGCAGTTTTACCGATGTGCTGGTTTATGTCTATCCTTTGGGATATGGAACAAAAGTGGGCGATCGATTCGAAAAAAGAATCAACGTCCGCTGGGAGGATATCGGTTCCCCCGAAATGATCGCGGTCAATCATCCCGATACCATTACCATCCCGCAAACCGGACAACCGGATGCCGGTTTTTTCATCTCCGCCGAAGCGAATCATCCCTTTTCACGTGATTTCATTGCTGAGGTAAGGCTTGAGCTCTATGACAGCAATGAAAATCTAATTTTCACATCCTCCATGTCTGACCAAAACCCGGATTTTGGCAATGAACCCGGAGACGGCATCTATGTTCAGAATTTCGGTGTGAGCTCCACAAACAATCCTGATGTCTATTCTGTTGAAGTGCATGCCGTTAATATATTAGGTACTCGTAGTGACACCCTCCGATCAACGCTGGTTTTTACACAATGAGACGTATCCACGCTTTCCCCTCAATTTTTGCAGTTACCATTCTGGTCATAACCGCTTCCGTGGCTTCCGGACAAATTCACCCCGGACAAATCCCGTCTCCTTATAAATCCATTTCACAAAACTCCATCTCCAATATGGGAGCCTTTGGTGATACCGTCTGGATAGGCCCGAGGATGAATTACAATATCGCCAACGATCACGACTGGCTGATCCCCGAAAATGCCGACTCGGTCACCGATGGTCGCGGCCGTATGTTCTCAATCGCCTTTGCCCGGGATACGATAGTCGCCGGTATCGGATACAATGATATCAGTGGCGGTGAATCGGTTCAGGCACAAATGGGGTTTTATATATCGACCGATGGTGGCCGGGACTGGGAACTTGTGGATACCTCACGAACCCTGGATCATCCGGATGATACCACCATTCGGTATGGTGGACAAGACCTTGAAATTATACCGGTGATCGTACCGCAACAATCTCCCCCTTACATGGTCGATTTCAGGGGGGATATGGTTTTTATGGCCGCCTGGGCATCCGGAATCCGTCGAAGCACCGATTTTGGCCAGACCTGGGAGCGGATTGTGCTTCCCCCCTTCGGCCTGGATGAACTGAACCCCAACCACAATTACAGTTTTGCCATTGATCCACGCGGTGACGGGGAATCCAACGAATTTCTGAATTTTCTCGGTTTTTCTGTAATGATCGGCAGTGATGGTACGGTGTATGCCGGTACTGCGGGCGGGCTCAATATATCAGACAATGCGATGGAGGCACCCGCCGACAGCATCCGGTGGCGTCATATTCGCCAGGCTTCCGGTTCACAGGGCCTGTTGGGTAACTGGATCACATCCATTCGTGAAAACCCCCATGATAATGCGGTATGGATGACGAATTGGGTATCCATTTCCGGCCAGGATCGCGATGGCATAGTGGTCACCAGGAATAACGGGGAAACGTTTGAAAAACATCTGGTCGGTGAACGTTTGTATGATATCGGATTTCAGGGCGAAACCATATTTGCGGCCGGCAACAGAGGAGTGTTTATAAGCAGGGATAACGGCAGCTCCTGGCGGCAGATCCGTCGCATCGAGAGTCCCAATACGATCATGAAGACCAATACGACCTATTACAGTGTCGCAACGGCCCATGAACGGGTCTGGATTGGTAGCAGTGACGGCCTTGCATCCACTACTGACCAGGGGGATAGCTGGGAAATTACCCGCGTGGATTTCCCGCTGGATGGAGAGAACCAGCACCAGGACGACGCCCCTTCTGTAAAAGCTTTTGCTTATCCCAATCCGTTTTCACCAAGAAACCATGGCGAGGTCCGCATCAAATTTGAGAACAGCACTGCCTCCGATGTGACTATCCGATTATTCGACTTCGGGATGAACCTCATCCGGGAGCTTGACCAGCAGCATGCACTTGAAGCCGGTACCTATGAAGCCTTTTGGGACGGAACCGATCAGCAAGGCCGGAAAGTGGCCAACGGAACGGTTTTTTATGAGGTCAAAACCGGTGAAAACCGAACCGTCGGAAAAATTCTGTTACTTGAATAACCATGTTAGTCAGCGTTTTAACCAGGTATATGAGACAACTATTCAATACAAATGTAAATAAGGGATCTGTATCCCGCTCCTCAACCCGTTTCCATTGGAAAGGGGCATCGATCATCCTTTTGCTGACCCTGGTGCCCATAACCGACACATTGGCACAAAGCGGCGGCTTTAGCGGTGCATTTACCCGGATGGGTTTCGGACCGCGCGGCATGTCAATGGGCAATGCCCTGGGAACCGTTTCCGAAGAGGGTATATACGCCCACTACAACCCGGCATTGGTAGCATATGCCGACAGCAGGAATTTTGATATGAGTACGGCCTTGATGTCGTTTGACCGAAGTCTCAATGCCATTAACATAAGCTTTCCCCTTCCACCCAATGCCGGACTCAATATCGGCCTGCTTAATGCGAATGTGCGGGATATCGACGGCCGGACTACCAGCGGATATCATACCGAATATATGTCAACCCACGAATTTCAGCTGTTCGCTGCATTCGGTATCAATGTCAGCTCTAACATTAAGTTTGGTGCGGCTGTAAAATTACAGCTCGCCAACCTGCATGAAAACATTGATAACGCAACCGGAGCAGGGTTTGATTTGGGGATCATTATAGAGCCGACATCCAACTGGCGTATCGGTGTTGCCGCGCAAGACATCATTTCCGAATATAACTGGAGTACGTCCGATCTGTACGGATCGGAGGGCGGGCGCTCCCGAAGTGATCCGTTTCCAACCCGGTATCGTTTCAGCACTTCTTACCGGCTTACCGATTGGGACCTTCTGCTGAGTTCCGAGTTTGAAATTCAACGTCAGAGCGCAGAATACCAGCGATTGCAGGTTGCCGAAGGGGTACTTCCACCGCAAAGCATTACCAGCTCCGAAAATGTGACTACCAGCAGCCAGCAGTTCCGTATTGGGGCCGCATGGTCAGCACACGAACGGATGACACTCAGGGGGGGATGGGAAGTACTTGACCTGGAATACCTGGAAGAGACGCATAAAATCAGCGCCGGAATTTCCGTACATTTACCCTATGATGCGTTACGTCCGTCGGTCGATTACACGTTCGTGCGTGAACCATTCGGCATTTCCGGTATGCATGTACTTGCTATGCGACTATCGTTTTAAATACATTTCCATCCATTTCTAATTTAATACGGATGTAAAATCCGAACAATCAGATCACCCCTGTTGCTATACTCCGAAACCTTACTTGTTGCATGAAAACGTTTACGATTACATACTGGTTCTTGCTATTTTTTGTTACTCTCACAGCTTTGAACGCCCGGGCAAATGAATCCACCGGCATGCGCTTTTTACTGGTGGGCCCGTCGGCGCAAAATATGGGCGTATCCGAGGCTCATACCGCCTCACTTACCGGCTCATCAGCAATTTATATCAATCCGGCAATGCTATCCATGGAAGCGCAGAGCAGCGCCACGGCATCATACATGATCTGGCCTGCAACGGATACCCAAAACAGTTTTGCAGGGGTACTTTTTAAGCGGGAACGGGATGCCTTCGGGTTTGCACTAAACTCCTCATTGACCGATGATATTGAACATCGGACCGGGCCAACCCCTGAACCGGATGGACGGTTTGCAATTCGGTATTTATCACTTGCATCCTCCTATTCACGCAATTTCGGTCCGTTTTCACTGGGTGTTACCGGCATGTATCTCTACGAACAATTTTTCAGGGACGATGCCTCCGGTTACGGTATCAATGCCGGCATGGCGCTGAATGTCATGAACGAACGGGTGACTCTTGCATCTGCACTCCGCAATCTGGGATCCATGAACGACCTTGCCGAAACATCGACCAAACTGCCGACAACCCTGAGTTTTGGAACCGATATTCGCCTGATCCAGTTTTCAACCTCCGCCATTGAAGATGAAATCCCGTTCCTGATCTCCCTGCTTGCCGATTACAATATCCCTTTGAATGAATTGGATGGATCGGATGATATTACCGTACAGGATGACGGTTATTTAAATGTTGGAGTAGAGATCAACATTTCTGAAATTATCGATCTGAGGGGTGGCTACCGGACGGGTGATACACAACGCCGATACAATTTCGGAGCCGGCTTGTTGGTCAACGAATTCTATTTCAACTATGCTTTCATGCCGTATGAAACCGGATTTGGGACTGCGCACGCTATCAGTCTTCAATACTTTTTTTAAGATCAGCGGTATCGGAGTATAGGGCGCTGCATCTGCAGCCTGACACTATGAAACAGGTTCCTGATGAATCTCCCGCCAGAAACGGATCAGCGCCATCAGCACCCCTTTGACGATAAATATGGTGAATACCAGGATCAATCCGTACTCCTGAAGGGCGACAACAGCTACAAAATAGAAAAAGAAAAGATAGAACCGCCCGCGCTGTTGACGCATGGTTTCTTTTTTGAAACGGGGGATCTTGTCGAATGGTACGGTGCTTACCATCAACAGTGACAGAAGAAGGATTACCGGTATCAGCATACTGTTAAAACCATACTTGAATCCCTCAAAGTATTCC
>SLLW01000368.1 GCA_007133875.1 Balneolales bacterium
GGATGGATTTATTGTCGGCAGTGCACTGATAGACTATATCCGTTCGGTGTATCCTGACGAGGATTGGATAGCCCAAACAGGCGCATTTGTCAGAAAGCTCAAGTCCGGAGAAAAAGCCGATACGGCTTCATAAGTGTGTATTAGAACGAGAAATCACAAAACGTCGACTCATGCGTTACATCGTGAACAGGAATTCCGTTTGATTTCGTATTATTCACTATGAATGGTCCGGAAAACATGGCCCTTTCTGAGGGAACAGATTCCCGTAATGATATATTATTCAAAAAATCTTTTTTTTTACCATGATCCGCAAAAACCAAATTCTATTACTCATCATCCTGGTAGCGGGATTATTTGTCTGGACGGGCTGTGATGGAGATTACCGGCGCTCTGCGCAGGGTGGCTTCTCTGAAGTGCTGGTGGTAATGGATTCCACGCAATGGGATAGCCCCACTGCCGATGCCATTCGTGCTACATTCGGAAGGGAGATGATGACACTTCCACGCCCCGAAGAGCGCTATGATCTGAGATTTATGGATCTTCGGACAAACAGAGACCTTGAGTTCGCAAAAAGTTTTAAAAATACCATTTTCGTAGCCCCAATTACCGAAGAGAGTAATGTCGGGGCGTTTATCCGTGCTGTGATGAGTGAGGATATCCAACAGAGAATAGCGGATGGCCGAAATTTTGCCTTTCCGTTGAGGGATCGTTGGTTCCAGGATCAATGGACTCTGTTTTTGTCGGCACAGGATCACGAGACACTTTCCCGGAAAATAAGGGAGTCAGAACGGTCGCTGGTTAGTTATCTGGATGAAGTGGAACGCGGACGCTGGACCCGTGAGATTTATCGCAGGGGTGAGCAAGCGCATCTTGCAGATACTCTTATGGAAAATCACGGATTCCGGTTTCGTGTGCAGCACGACTACCGGATTGGTGTGGATACTACCAGTTTTATCTCATTTCGCCGCTATTTGCATGATAATGATCGCTGGATCTGGTTCTCCTATTTTGAGGACAAAGATGGTCTGGATGATATTGACCAGGATTGGATCAATAACACCCGTGACAGTTTGAACCGGAAATACATCCGGGGTACCCGTGACGAGTCCTACGTAACCACCGAATACCGCCGTGCTATTGAAACGGTCGATACACGTATAAATGGAAAACCGGCTCTTGAGACCAGAGGAACCTGGAATATGACCGGAGATGTCATGGGCGGGCCATTTCTCAATTATGTCGTGTATGCCGAAGATCAGCAACGTATATACATGATGGAGTTTGGCCAGTTTGCTCCACGATATAGCAAACGGCGTTTTATGAACCAGTTTGAGGCAATGGCTTACACGTTTGAAACGGATGCTGACTGGGTACCAGACTCCGTGGCTTTCGCGGAAGAATAAGGACCGGCTAGATGCACCAAATGAGAGGGGTTTGGAGTATCTGCCTGACCAGTATGAGTGATTTTATATATCATATTAAACGGCCATATCGATTCTGTATATAACGCGCGGGAGTCTTTATTGATTTCTTCATAAGAAATTCAAACAGAACGCTTTATTTGCTGTCTATAGGAGTTTTTGATTACATATTACACCTCGTACCCTATGGAAGCTTTGGAACTGGCCCGGTGGCAATTTGGGATCACCACCGTTTACCACTTCATATTTGTGCCTCTAACACTCGGTTTATCGGTTTTAGTAGCCATTCTACAATCGTTTTATTATAAAACCGGTGATATCGGATATAAGAGATTAACCAAGTATTTCGGAAAACTGTTTGTCATAATTTTTACGCTTGGTATCGTTACCGGAATTGTCCAGGAGTTTCAATTTGGGATGAACTGGTCAGAATACTCTCGGTTTGTCGGTGATATCTTTGGTATTCCGCTTGCCATCGAGGCGTTGATGGCTTTTTTTATTGAGTCGACATTTCTCGGACTGTGGATTTTCGGGTGGACACGTCTCTCCAAAGCCGTTCATCTCGCTTGCATATGGCTGGTTGCCGTAGCATCAAACTTATCTGCCATATGGATATTGATGGCCAATTCCTGGATGCAGGTACCGGTGGGATACCATTTGGTAGACGGGCGCGCCGAACTTACAGATTTCATCGCCATTCTGATGAATGAACGACTACTGGTTCAGATGCCTCATGTCATCCTCGGCGGATTCATAACCGGTGGGATGTTCGTAATTGGATTGAGTGCATGGATGATCATCCGAAATAAACAACCAGAATTATTCCTGAGATCTGCAAAAATCGCACTGGTTTTCACAGCGGTAGCCAGTCTGCTCACTGCAACCACCGGGCACGACCAGGCACAGGAAACCGTACACACGCAGCCGATGAAGATGGCCGCTATGGAAGGACTTTGGGAAACAGAGGAACCTGCCAGTTTTTCAATGTTTGCGATTATCAATCAGGAGGAGGGAGTCAGCCAGCGGGAAATCCGGCTCCCATATATGCTATCGGTTCTGGCACATAATAACCTGACCAGCGAAGTTCGCGGCCTGAACGAGCTGCAGGCCGAGATGGAGGAAATACACGGTCCCGGAGATTATATGCCGCCTGTGGCCATTGTTTACTGGAGTTTTCGGATTATGGTTGGTCTTGGAGTATTGTTTATTATTGTCTCATTTTACGGCCTTTGGCTTTGGTGGCGGGAAAAACTGCAAAACCATACAATATTCCTGAAGACAACGATGGTTATGATGTTCCTGACCTTTGTCGCCAATACAGCCGGATGGATTGTGGCTGAAATGGGCCGGCAGCCCTGGGTGGTTTATGAACTCTTGCTGACGGCAGATGGCGTGTCGGCATCTGTTTTTGAAAGCTCTATCTGGATCAGTATGACCGCATTCACACTTCTATACGGAATACTGGCGGTCGCTGCCTTTTATCTTGTATGGTATTACGGCAAGCAGGGGGCCCCCGAGGAACAAGAGGGGAAAGAAACCAATCTTCATACGTATTAAAGGAAACTGCGGATTATGGATCTACAAACATTCTGGTTGATACTGATTGCCGTACTGTTTATCGGTTATTTCTTTCTGGAAGGATTCGATTTCGGCGTGGGTATATTGATGCCTTTTGTCAGCAAAGATGAAGTGGACCGTCGCATAACACTCAATACGATCGGACCTTTTTGGGATGCCAATGAAGTCTGGCTCATTACAGCCGGCGGAGCCATGTTTGCCGCCTTCCCGCACTGGTACGCTACTCTTTTTAGTGGATTTTATCTGCCGCTGCTGCTCATCTTGCTGGCATTGATTGTTCGGGCTGTCGGCTTTGAATTCCGAAGTAAAATGAAAGAGCAGTGGTGGCGTAAAACGGCCGACTATTTTATCTTCTGGGGAAGTGCCTTACCGGCATTTCTATGGGGAGTCGCCCTTACCAATATCGTTATGGGACTGCCGATTGGCGACGATATGAATTTCATCGGTTCTCTCGGTTTATTGCTAAACCCGTTCGCAATTCTTGGCGGACTGGCTTCCCTGGTGATGTTCACCCTTCATGGTGCCATCTTTCTGAGTCTGCGTACAACAGATGAACTGAAGGATCGTGTTGAACGGATAGCCAAAATTATGTGGGTTCCTGCCGGGGTGGTACTACTTTCATTTGCACTCCTTGGCTATCGCCACACCATTCTCTTTGAGGAACTGGGACTGATTCCCGGTACACTGCCGATGATCACCATCGGCGCGTTTGTCGCTGTCATTGTATTCATGCAGATCAACAGGTTTGGATGGGCGTTTGCTGCAACGGGAACAACGATTATTTTTGGGACTACGGTGGTATTTCAGGGTATGTTTCCGGTGGTCATGCCATCGACGATCTCCACAGATTTTCATCTTACCGTCTATAATGCTTCGTCCAGCGATCTGACCCTTACGATTATGTCTTTTGTGGCCATTCTTTTTCTGCCAATCATTCTCTCGTATCAGGGCTGGAGCTATTGGGTCTTCCGTGAACGTGTAACCCGTGACGCTATACCGAGAAGCTGACCGGATGTCCGATTACAGCAGGAACCACAAGCGCCTTATCTGGCTGGCACTGGACCAGAAAGGATATTGGCTTATTTCCGCTATCTTGAGCCTGCTTTCTGCCGGTGCCATTATCCTGCTTATGTTTGGCCTAAGTACTGCTGTGAATGCTGTTTTTATGCAACAGCAACCGCTTTCGATGATCCAGCCAACACTGTATCTGTTGGCAGGGGCCATCCTGTTTCGAGGAGTGTTGTTCTGGTTATCCGAAATCGTTTCACAGGGGGCCGCATCTCAGATCAAGAAGCAATTACGGATTCGGCTTTTCCGGCATATACAGGATCTGGGACCGGCATGGACCGGCAGACAAAGCAGCGGAGAGCTTTCATCAACAGCTGTTGAAGGGGTGGAGAAGCTGGACGATTACTTTGCCCGTTTTCTGCCAGCTGCCATACATATGCTGATTGTACCTGCAGTCCTGGCGTTATTTGTAATTTGGATGGACTGGCTCAGCGGATTGATTCTGATCATAACCGGTCCGCTTATACCGGTTTTTATGTCACTGATCGGCATGCAGGCCGAGTCCCAGAGTAAAAAACAGTGGACAACACTGCAAAAAATGAGTTCCCACTTCCTTGATACTGTTCAGGGTCTTCGGACACTCAAACTTTTCAACCGGACGGGGTACAAGCAGCAGGAAGTGGAACTGACCAGTGATCTTTTTCGGCGAACCACCATGGGAATCCTGAAAGTAGCCTTTCTCTCCGGATTTGTCCTTGAACTTTTTGCCTCCATCGCCACAGCACTCGTTGCGGTCGAAATCGGAATCAGGCTCATTGAAGGGCATATCGGGTTTCAACTTGGTCTTTTTGTACTTTTGCTGGCTCCCGAATATTATCTCCCTTTCCGCATGTTTGGCGCAAGACATCATGCCGGCATGGAAGGTACCGAAGCTGCCGGACGGATATTTGAAATCCTGGGCACACCAATATCAGTAAATACAACGGATGATCAGAAAGTTCCGGTACCGGAGGCACCATATTCCATTCATTATGATCGTGTTAGTTATACCTATCCCGGCAGTACCAAAAGAGTGCTCGATAGTTGCTCGTTCCGGCTTGATCCCGGATGCACCACCGCACTTGTAGGCCGAAGCGGATCCGGTAAAACGACCATCACGCGTCTGTTGTCACAACAGATTGCGCCGGAAGAAGGCGCGATACAAATCAATGGCATCTCATTAAGACGCCTGGATGAAAGCGAATGGCTTCGACATATTGCCGTAGTCAATCAGGGAGTATGGCTCTTTGATGATACGGTGTGGGCAAACCTTGTTATAGCACGACCCGGAACATCCTTTGACAGCGTAGTAGAAGCAGCAAAAGCGGCAGAAGCGCACGAATTTATCACAGGGCTGCCACAGGGGTATGAAACCCGTCTGGGAGAGCATGCAACGCGTCTCAGTGGGGGGGAACGCCAGCGTCTGGCGATGGCCCGGGCATTTCTTAGGAATGCCTCCCTGGTCATCCTTGATGAGCCTTCATCTGCACTTGATCCGGAGAGTGAGCATTTGATAGCAACAGCTATGCAGCGCTTAATGAAAGGGCGGGCCGTACTTATCGTGGCACACCGCTTGTCGACGGTTCAAAGGGCTGAAAAAATCCTGGTAATGGATCGGGGCCGGATCATAGACGAAGGAACCCATCAGAAACTTCTGGAATCAAACCCGCTCTATCAGAAGATGGTCACCATGTACCACA
>SLLW01000071.1 GCA_007133875.1 Balneolales bacterium
AGAATTGACGTATCCGGAACTCATACTATTGTATGTTAGTGAAATTAATAAAAACGTTTCGTGATGATCTGACAGGGTTACTGTATCCGGTAACGTGCCTGGTTTGCGGTGACCGGCTTCGTGACCAGACGCATCTATGTTCGTATTGCCTCAATTATGCATTTGTCCCGTTCGAACGGGAAGGGCGTGAGTCAGGAGGGGGCATGATACTGCCTGACTGGATCGCCATGCAGGACGCCCTGTGGGAGTTTGATAAGGGTGGATATCTGCAGGATGTGCTGCATCAATTGAAATATAACGGACTCGAGAAACTTGGAAGTGCGCTTGGCCGTCAGCTCGGCGGAAAGTTGCGGCACAATTACTGGATGGCTCCGCTTGAGGATTCGCTGTTGCTGCCTGTGCCGTTGCACTCGTCACGGCAGCGTAAACGTGGATATAATCAGGCGTCACTCATTGCCGGGGGAGTAGCAGAAGTCACAGGTGCGGAAACGGTAGGTTCAAATGCCGTGATCCGTATCAGGAACACGGCGACACAGACCGGACTCAATGCCCGGGTACGCCGGAAAAACATCGGCGGCGCTTTTCATCTGGTCCAAAGCGAGCAGTTCCGGAACCGTCCGGTGATCATCATCGATGATGTCATCACTACCGGAGCTACGGTCATGGAGCTGGCATCATTGATCAGGCCGGAAGCTGCATGTATCGGGATAGTGACCGTTGCCAAAGCATGAAAGGGCTGCATACTTTTTTGGGGATTACAGCAGATAGCAATAAATTGCAGACAATCGAAATTGTAGAAAAAAGTAGTATAATGCCAAAGATTTCATGAGTGTATCCCGACTGACGGACAGTCACTATATCGAAACTCCCCGTGGAATATTCACCTCTGCCGGCAACTGGTTTCACATCACAAAAGATAGCCTGGATACCTATGCTCCGGGCCTGCTGAAAAAGCAACCCCTTGAAAAGCTTATAAAAAAAGCGGAAGTATGGATTCGGAGTGTCGATAACCTCGGGATCGTACTCTTTATGCTGTTGCTGTACAGTCAGAATCTTGCAGTTGCCGCAACCTCCATACTGCTTTTTGTACCTGTTTGGCACATCAATAAAAGCAGTTTTATCAGCCTGCCTCTCACGGCGGTACTATCGGTAATCGACAAAGAGATTTTTGTAGTTCTGCTTTCCGTACTGGTTTTGAGCTGGATGGGGATTACCGACCAGTACCTTTCTGTGTTTCTGGGTATTGTTTTTTTCTGTATCCTGAAATTCGGGTGGTTCCGATGGCTGGTGGAATGGCTTTACGGAAAGATCAGCAACACAAGTATGCTCCTCAACGACCGGGTATTGAAAATGATCATCCTGAAATATGCGATCAAAGAGGATATCCCTGTGAAAGAGGTGGATGCGATGGAGAAAGAGATTCTTTCGCTCATCAGGCAACAGAGGGAAGTTGTGAACAAATACAAGAAGAAGAGGAAGTAACCCTATATGAGCGAAGACGTACGACGGATGTTTGCATCCATATCGGATCGGTATGATCTGCTGAATACGGTCTTGTCACTTGGAATACATCACCGGTGGAGGAAAAAAGCGGTCAAAGTGAGCGGCGCTTCGGAGGGAATGAATGTGCTTGACTGTGCGACCGGGACGGGTGATCTGGCGATCGTTTTCAAAAAAGCTGTCGGGCAGAATGGCAGCGTGACAGGAACCGATTTTGCCGCCGAAATGCTTGAGCAGGCGCCGGTCAAGTCGAAAAAAAAGGGGCTCGAAATTACCTGGGAAGTGGCCGATGCGATGAATCTTCCGTATGATGACAACCGGTTTGATATCAGCAGTATCGCTTTTGGTATACGGAATGTTGATGAACCGCTTACCGCCCTGTCGGAAATGGCGCGGGTGGTCAGGCCTGGTGGAAAGGTTATCGTACTTGAGTTTGGCCAGCCATCCGGACTTATTAAATACCCCTACATGTGGCACAGCAAATATGTCATTCCTGTAGTGGGGGGATGGATCAGCGGTAACAGGGAGGCGTACCGCTATCTTCCGGAAACCAGTGCCGCTTTTCCGGCTGGAGAAAAATTCGTCTCTCTCATGAAAAAAACAGGTCAGTTTACATCGTTCAGCACCACACCGTTAATTCAGGGTATTGCCAATATTTACAGCGGGACAGTGCGTTGATCACAACCGAGATTTCATAATACTTCTAAATAGTGGTATCGTTCGCACATCTTGCGTATTTTTACCACTCCGTTTTTCCTCATAAACTGAACATCATGCGTATAGAAGAAATCAAAAAATTACTTCCTCATCGTTACCCGTTTCTGCTGGTTGACCGGGTTCTGGAAATCGGGGAGGACAGTATCGTAGCCATTAAAAACGTCACCGCTAATGAGGATTTTTTCAATGGCCATTTTCCGGGTGCCCCGGTGATGCCGGGCGTGCTGCAGGTCGAAGCGCTGGCCCAGGCCGGATGCCTGTTGACCCTGGAGAAGCAGATTGATAATCCCGATGATGTTATTATCGTTTTTTCCGCCATCAACAAAGCGAAATTCCGCCGGCCGGTTGTTCCGGGAGACCAGCTCCGGCTGGAAGTTCAGCTTCTTTCCACCCGTCGTAATTTCCTGACTATGTCCGGCAAAGCGTCGGTTGAGGGGGAGATGGCCTGTGAACTTGAGGCGACAGCGGCAATCGTTTCGAAGGACAAATTATGAGTACCCAGTCAGGAACGGCCACGACTCCCAGAATTACAACCCGTACGGTTGTGGACATGAAAGGGCGAAGCGAAAAAATCAGTATGCTTACCGCCTATGATTTTACGATGGCCCGGATTGTGGATCAGGCGGGGGTGGATATCATTCTGGTCGGGGACTCTGCAAGTAACGTCATGGCCGGCCATGAAACCACACTCCCCATCACCCTGGAACAGATGATGTATCATACTGCTTGTGTGGTGCGGGGGACCGATCACGCCCTGGTTGTGGCCGATTTGCCTTTTATGAGTTATCAGGTGACTGACACCGGGGCTCTGGAGAGTGCCGGACGCATGATGAAAGAGGCCGGCGCCCATGCTGTGAAACTGGAAGGTGGAGCTTACGTGGCTCCGACTGTAAAAAAAATTGTGGATGCCGGCATTCCGGTGATGGGCCATTTGGGCCTCACACCCCAAAGTATTTATAAATTCGGGACCTATAAAGTGCGGGCGACAGACAGCGAAGAGGCCGACCGGTTGCTTTCTGATGCCCGCCTGCTTGAGGAAGCCGGTTGCTTCGCCGTGGTACTCGAGAAAATTCCGAGCAATCTGGCCGAAAAGGTTACATCCGAACTATCTATTCCTACCATCGGCATCGGTGCCGGACAAGCGTGTGACGGGCAGGTGCTGGTCACCCATGATATGCTGGGGCTGAACAAAGATTTCAGTCCGAGGTTTCTGCGTCGCTACGCCGACATGCATTCTCAGATGACCGATGCGATTAAAAATTACCATTCCGATGTAAAGAAGGGGACATTCCCCGACAAAAATGAGCAGTATGAGTAAGAATTATTATGATCCCGACCGGTTGATTCTGGTCTGCAATGACGATGGGATTTTTTCCCCGGGGATCCGGGCTTTAGCCGAGGTTGCCAAGGAGTTCGGAGAGGTGTCCATCATCGCACCCGACCGCCAGCAAAGTGCCGTAGGACATGCCATTACGGTATCGGACCCGCTCCGGGTGACATCGTTTCAGATCAATTCCAAAATGAAAGGTCAGGCCGTCAACGGTACTCCGGCCGACTGCGTAAAACTGGGCCATGACAAACTGATGGGCCGCAAGCCTGATCTGGTGTTGAGCGGAATTAATCACGGCTCCAATGCCGGCATCAATATTATTTACTCGGGGACGGTGAGTGCCGCGACCGAGGGAACCATTCTGGGCTATCCATCCATTGCGGTGAGCTGTACCGAATTTACGGAGTCGGCGGAACTGACCGGCGCCCAGGATGCCGCAAGGCGTGCGGTACGATTTGTGCTCGACCACGGACTTCCATCGGGAATCACGCTGAATGTCAACGCTCCGGGCGGGCCACTAAAAGGATTGCGCTGGGCAAAACAGGCCAATAGCCGCTATGTCGAGGAGTTTGAAGGCCGGATTGACCCCCACAACAAGCCCTATTTCTGGATAACCGGCCGGCTGGAAATTCTGGACCAGGGGGAAGATCTGGATCTCAATCTGCTGAATCAGGGGTATGCTACCATCACACCGATCCAATACGATCTCACCGCCCACAATTTTTTTAAAAACCAGAGCAAGGAGTTGACATAAACGCAAAATCTTGTGTCGCTTCGATTTTAAAAACCCGCGTCCACCAGCAGGTCCATCACATCATCCCAGAAAATATTCCACTCCTTTTTATGCTCTCGCATCAGACCAACCTTGATCTGTTCCAGGTGTGAAAGGCTTGTGGTCCGGATGTGGTCTCCGTATATGGCGCTCTCGCGACTCACAAATCCGTCATTGATTCCCTCTTTTTCAAAGATAAGCCGGTTAAAAAGCATCAGGGATGAGTTTATGGGCTCCTCGGTTCCCTTGCCGCAGGCTGCGGAAAATGAAAAATACCGGACCCCGGGTGCATCTTTCACATGTTTTGAAAACGTTCCACTGATATAGCTGCGTGTAAGTTGCTCGAGTGCACCCCTGGCATCGCTGGGAATGGAAGGATAGACCCTGTTTCCGACCAGGTCTGTAAACTTCATGAACTGCTTCCGGAGCGCACCGGGGGTACTCAGCGTGAAATCTGCCAGCGATGAACCGCTGTTTGGCGAGGAGACGGTGGTCAGGGAGGCGACGACATCCTGCAGCTGGTGTTTGTGAATCATATACCGGGTGTCAAGTCCCCCCATGCTGTACGCGACAATGTTCACTTTCCGGCTGCCGGTCTCTTTCAGAATCATCCCCAGGATCTTCAGCCATTCGGCGGATCGCACCTCGATACGGCCGTAAGGAACCACGTTCGGCGCAAAAGCGCATACTCCGTGCTTACGCATGTACATGCAGACCTTGTGCAAGGGTGAAGGGGTGATGAAACCGGCGATGGTACCGTATCCGTGGCAAAGCAACACCGGGTAACGCAGCGGGCGGATCGAAGGCTGCGGAAACATCCGGGACGATGGAAGTGATTCCGGGGATATCAGGTCTTCGTTGTTCATGACAGCACAAAAACAACGCCGCCGCGCTGAATGCGCGGAATCCACTCTTCCAGCCAATCCAGCGTATTGTCGGTAGCCCGGATCAGTACTTTCGGTGTGCCCGCCTGTCGCGCCAGACGGGAATAGGTAAGCATCTGCTGGTCGAATTCAAAACGATTGTTACTGCTGATTATCCTCATTCCGGAACCGTCGGTGATGGTTATACCCATCTCTTTGAGTTCTTCGGACGGATTGTGCTCCGGGATGTCGAATGCCAGCAACCGGGGAGTCTGGCGTGCACGCGATACCGCTTCCAGCGCTTGCAAAAGATCGGGGTCATCCAGCCTGGTTTTATGGTAGGATGTTTGGGAGTCATCATGCCAGACCCATATCGGGGTTATGTCATCCGGAAGCGATTCGGCCCACCGGATCAGAGAGCGGCGCGATGCCGACCTCAGTACAACTCCGACCGGAGCCCCAATGTCCCGAAGACGCTCAAGTTGTGATGCAGATGGACGTTGGTCAAAATAGACCATCAGACTGGCCGGGTGGGGGATGCGAACCAATTCGCTGTCGGTTC
>SLLW01000048.1 GCA_007133875.1 Balneolales bacterium
AGGTGGCGGGGTATCCCAGTTCATTACCTCCGGCCCAATGCCCAATGTCGTCGTGTAGTGCGGATACATTCTCACTTTTGAGTTCATCGCCTCATCCCAATCATGAAACTGTCCCGGATAGGCGGCCATGAATTTCATAATACTGGTCATCAAGGATATGGCGTCGAATTCCGATTATGGCTGGACACGTGCCAAAAATTGGCGTGAGACATGTAAACCGGAACACGGGTTTGATCAATCAAATATCCAAAATCGGCATTATCCAGTATTTCTCCATCTCCTCGCGGGAGGGAGTCTCTTTCGGCCGGATGATCCGGAACCCGACAATAGGAGCATTGGTGTGCCACCACATGCTTTTCGGAATCTGGGGATCGTCCCTGCTCCACCGTTCGGTTGAGCCTCGCCGGTGGGTACACCGGATATCCTCGGCATCATCCCGCCACGATCCGCCTCTCACTGCACGCGGATAGAGCACTTCCGGAAGAAACAGAGGGTTATCGACAATATCTCCATCGAGTTTCTCATGATAATCTTCATGAAATTGATCCATTGTCCACTCGGCGACATTGCCCATCATATCATACAAACCAAACGGGTTGGGTTTTTTTTCAGCAACCCTTCCATAGCTGCCCTCGCTATTGTCCCGATACCACTCATAATCATCCAGCTCATCCAGATCATCCCCGAAATAGTAGGATGATTCGGCTCCACCACGACAGGCGTACTCCCACTCTGCTTCGGTCGGTAACCGATGGAACTCACCGGTTCTGGCGGTCAGCCACATGGCATAGACAACTGCCGCATAATGGGTCATACTGATGGCAGGCCGACCATTCTCACCCATGCCAAACGCTCCGTCGCCCCACGGAGGCGAGGGAGTAGCAATCGCATCGGCATCAATGCCGAACGCCTCCAAAACTTCTTCGCCAATTTCTTCTTCAACCACCTCTTCGGTAAAAAGTTTGTACTGTTCCCAAGTAATTTCGTGGCTGGACATCCAGAATGAGTTGACGCTCACCTCTCGCTGCGGGCCTTCGTGAGACGCTTTTCCTTCTTCGTCGGATGAGCGGCCCATCAAAAATGTTCCCCCTTCAATCGGAACCATCTCAATGGTTACATCCGTTTCGGGAATCTCCTGGCTATACCCTGAAAAATCTGATGTATCGGTTGCATCCGGATCGGCAGCATCCGATACATCACTGCTTCGGTCCTGGATTGTGGCACAACCTGCGATGAGCAGTGCAGACAGAAGCAGCCAGGAGGCGGAACGCACTCTCCCGGCGTTAAAAGGATTGACATCAGATAAGGTAAAGTTACAACTTTTCATATGGTAAAAAGGGCTTTCTGTTTGGCTAACAAGCTAATTAATGTAATATAAGACGCTGGTCACTATTTTGGACCCATTGTAAACCGGAACCGAACCTCAATTTCATCACCGGTTTTCAGTGCGCCTCTCATGAAGCTGGGTGGCTCCATTTCAAAATCGGAAAACCTGACCTCAAATTCGCCGGTAACCTGAAACACTTGCGGATTCTCCCTGACAACAATCACCTCATGTGTCATTTGGTGATACGAACCCGCTGCCTGGGCACGGCCATGGATTCTCAAAACATATTCCTGTTCACCATCCCCATTCCTCACAGATTCCACACTCTCCAGATAATACGTAATCTCCGGGTTTTCATCACTGTCCAGAGTTTCATGCATTGTGTTGTTCATGGTATTGATACCGGAATCAAGAGAGTTTGCAGGAATGGTCAGTGAAACTTCCTCAAACCAATTTTCCGGGGCATGTCCATCTTCTCCGGTTTGCAGGAATGCGTTTCCTGTTCGAATTACCCCGGTCAGTGTCTCGGATTTGATTTCCCAATCTCTGACATTGGATGTGCCGGAGATGGAAAAATCGGCATCCCGAATCTGAAATTCCTGACCCTCGTTGGCCCCGTTATCACCGGCAAATACCGGAGACAGGGTCAACATGATCAGTGTCACTAAAAGCAGTGCTGTTTTGTATATTAATTTCATTTGTATACCGGATTGACCCACTCTTCAAACGGATGATATTTACTTTCGGCGGCCCAGCGAATCCCCCGTTGTTGAATAGCCAGGGTTTCCGGAACATCAAAATCATCCATGCTGTGACCCAGCGACGAATAAAAAACCCGGCCATTTCCGTAATACTTTTTCCAGACAACCGGCATCACACTGCCATCAATCCAGGGGGCGTGCTCTCCCGAAAAGCGTGTTGTTGCCAATACGTTTACATTCGGATCCACATGCATATAATACTGCTCGGTATGAACATCAAAATCAGAAAGATCCCGGGTTATCCGGTCGGTATGATCAACAATATTTACCCGGTAATCTATTATTCCACCGGGATGCGAAACCCATTGACCACCAGTCATGAACTGGTACTCCGTGTTCTGTCGGAAAGCATCGCACAGTCCGCCATGCCACCCCGTGATACCTGCTCCGTTTTTTACCGTTTCCAGGAGCATCTTCTCCTGATCATTGGTTATCTCACTCATGGTGTAAACCTGGACAATCAGATCGAGCGATTCCATCAAACTCTCATCCAGATAGGCGTCCAGTGTATCGGAGACAGTAACTTCGGCACCTTCGGAACGCATCCAGGGTACAAAAACATCGACCGACTCCTTCGGTTCGTGGCCTTCCCATCCACCGTAAACATAAAGTACTTTTTTCCCCTCCAGTGAGGGCGCCGGCTGGTTATCTGTCCTGGCATGCTTTCCGGCAAATAGACCACCCGGTACCATAAGCATACCGGCGCTACCTGCAATTGACGATTTAATAAAATTTCGGCGAGATTTTTTTTGTTTCATAATGGGAAAGCGTATGACGCAATATTAAAAATATATTCGGAAATTCTAAGCATTACCCCTGATATTATCTGATAGGAATAACTTATCTGGTTCCATTTCCATTTTTGGGCAACTCCCCTTAGTTTACCAAATGGATACGATTAAATGAAATCAAATTTTTGATTTAAGTAACTTTCAATATTTTCATACTGTATTTTTCACTATAAACGTGAATTACATTCCATACCAGATACTTACCTTATTTATCGGGGCCTTTTTAACACCACACCTTCTATTTTTGAAAGCTGACTGGCCATTCAGCGACATCACAACCGAATAATCTGTTGCGTTAACAGAGTTCATACTCAAATTACATATTTCACTAAAAACCACTGGTATTATGAAAAGAAAAATGAGAATGGGAATGGTCGGTGGAGGCCTCGGGGCATTCATCGGGGACATACACCGGAAAGCTGCCATCATGGATGGACACATTGAATTGGTCTGTGGCGCCTTCAGCAGGGATCCGGAAAATTCAAAGAAAACCGGGGAATCACTCTATCTTCCGGAAGACCGGGTTTACACCTCCTATGAGGAGATGATCGCCAAAGAAAAATCACTTCCTGATGGGGAACGTATGGATTTCGTATCCATCGTCACACCCAACCATGTCCATTTTCCCGTTGCCAAAGCCGCCCTTGAAAACGGATTCCATGTCGTGAGTGACAAACCGATGACCGTCAGCAGTTCCGAAGCGGAAGCGCTGGTTTCATTGGTTGAAAAAACCGGATTGATGTTCGCCCTGACTCACAACTATACCGGTTATCCGATGGTGAAACAGGCCCGTAACCTGGCCCGGGGTGGAGCACTGGGCAATATCCGGAAAATTGTCGTTGAATATCCCCAGGGTTGGCTCGCAACAAAACTGGAGGGCGACAACAAACAGGCTACATGGCGTTCCGATCCCGCACAAGCGGGCCCTGCCGGGGCAATGGGTGATATCGGGACACACGCCGAAAACCTTGCCGAATATATCTCGGGGCTGGAAATTTCGGATGTATGTGCTGATTTGGGTTCGGTCGTCGAAGGCCGGTCACTGGACGATGACGCCAATATTTTGCTCCGTTTTTCGAACGGTGCCAGAGGGGTAATGCATGCCAGCCAGATCAGTGTCGGGGAAGAGAACCCGCTTAAGATTTTTATTTATGGTGACAAAAAGGGCCTGGAATGGCACCAGGAGGAGCCCAATACCCTTTTGGTTAAACACCTTGATCGCCCGGTCGAAAGATACCGGACCGGTCTTGACCACGGCGGATATCTCTGTGATGCGGCTATGAGCAACGCCAGGCTCCCATCCGGACATCCGGAGGGATTCATCGAGGCCTTTGCCAATATTTACAGAAATTTCGCCCTTGCATTGGGAAGTCATTTGGAGGGGCAAAAACCCGCACCGGAACATCTCGACTTCCCGACTGTCCGGGATGGATTGAGAGGCATGAAATTCATTGAAACCGTTATTACATCCAATAACAGTGATAAAAAATGGACTCCCATGTCATAACACCGCGGGCATCCGAAAAATCTGCAACATAACAGGCCCAGCAGGGCCAAATCCGTATTACCGGAACTCTTGATCAAAAAATAACCAGTCAATGAGGTGAACTATGAAAGGACCAGCAATATTTTTAGCCCAGTTTATGGGTGATGACGAGCCTTTTAACAACTTGAAATCCATTTGTGAGTGGGTCGCCGGCCTGGGATATAAAGGTGTTGAGATACCCACTTTTGACCCGCGTTGTGTTGATTTGAAGAAACTGGCGGAAAGTCAGGATTATGCCGATGAGATCAAAGGGGTCGTGAGTGAGGCCGGCCTGGAAATCACAGATCTGTCCACTCATCTCCAGGGCCAGCTTGTGGCTGTCCATCCGGCTTATGACACCTTGTTTGACGGTTTTGCACCAAAAGAGGTTCATGACAATCCCGAAGCGCGAACCGAATGGGCTGTCAATCAGATGATGTTAGCCGCCCGGGCCAGCAAACGCCTCGGACTCACTGCACATGCCACATTCTCGGGTGCGCTGTTATGGCACACCATGTACCCCTGGCCACAGCGTCCTGCAGGACTTGTTGAAGCCGGTTTTGATGAGTTGGCAAAACGCTGGCTTCCGATCCTTGATGAATTTGACAAGAACGGGGTTGATGTCTGCTATGAACTTCATCCCGGTGAGGATCTGCACGACGGGGTAACTTTTGAAAAATTCCTGGAAGCTACCGGAAATCACAAGAGAGCCAATATTATCTACGATCCAAGCCATTTTGTCCTGCAACTACTGGATTATGTTGAATTTATTGACATCTATCACGAGAGAATCAAACTATTCCATGTCAAAGATGCCGAATTCAATCCAACAGGACGCGCCGGAGTATACGGTGGCTATCAAAGCTGGGTTGACCGCCCCGGAAGGTTCCGCTCTTTGGGGGATGGTGATGTCGATTTCCGTGCGATTTTCAGTAAAATGGCGCAATATGATTTTGAAGGATGGCCGGTACTGGAGTGGGAGTGCTGCCTGAAACATCCCGAGCAAGGCGCGGCCGAAGGTGCTCCATTCATTGCCGATCACATTATCCAAAAAACGGAAAAAGCGTTTGACGATTTTGCCGGAGCCGGTGCCGATGAAGCACTGAATCAAAAAATACTCGGGCTTAAATAAAATAGAGGCCTCCGGATACCCTCCGGAGGCCTCTTAAACTTGCGTCCTCTGAAACCCTGGGGGGTTAACACAGGGTGGGCTTCATCAGGATCGCATTTTTATACTTAACAACAAACTTCCTGTCTCTTATAACCGATTACCTTTTTAAAGGTGAATAACCATTATGCCGGGAAACTGTGTGCTTACCAAACCAATCAT
>SLLW01000062.1 GCA_007133875.1 Balneolales bacterium
CTTGTGATTAACACTGACAAAAATGTGTCAGTGTTTTGCATTTTTGTCCCGCTATGGCATCAGAAATGGCAGAGAAATCGGATTGGTACGGGGTTTGTATTCTGGTACAGTGAAATCATTACAACAACCAGAACCTAAAAAAAGGAGGTAGTTATGGCTATCACCAGATATAACACGATGCGTGAACTGAGTCACCCAACAGTACCAAGAAGCTTTACGAGTCTTTTGGATGATTTTTTCAATGATGTCGTTACCAGCGACACGGGTCGCATGTTTGTACCGAACATTGATGTTACAGAAGACGACAGCCATTATCATGTACAGGTGGCTCTGCCCGGCCTGAAAAAAGATGACATCCATGTGGATCTTCAGGATCGCCGGCTGACCATCTCGGGTGAGCGTCAGGAAGAAAAGGAAGAAAAAGAGACCAAACACCATCTCACCGAAACCCGGTATGGTAAGTTCGAACGATCCATCATGCTTCCGAACAATATCAATCAGGATAAAGTCGATGCACGTTTCGAAGACGGCATCCTGAAGCTGGATATTGAAAAGAAAGAAAAGCAGGTAAACAAGCAGATCAAGATCAAGTAATCACTTGTTATCATCAACGTAAATAGGAAAATTGCCCGGCGGGGGCTGAATAGTCACTCTCGCCGGGTTTTTCTATTTAGACAGGTTCGCCTGATTCGATGGCCTGATTCGAAAAAAACCGGGTCAGACACGGCGAAAAACAGTGATGATCTCCCGGCCGATTTCAATGGCGGTTTTCAGGTATTCCTGCTGCTCATTGCCCGATCCGTCAAACTGTTTGGGATCTTCGAAAGTGAGCGGAATTCTTGTGGCAGCACCGGGGACCACCGGACAGTTCTGGTCGGCATCTGAACAGGTCATTATTGCGGCAAACGGTGTATCCGGGGGAAGGGCCTCTTCAAACCGTTTGGAGTAGCAGGTAAGCGTTGGAACGCCGGTCCCGATGACCACATCGTAGCGTGGATTGTCGGACTCATCCATTCTGCTGAACCGGAAGCCGAGTGTTTCCATGGCCCGGACGGCATTCGGATGAAACGCAGTTGCCTCCGTGCCGCCGGAATAGGCTTCAATGCGGGGAATTTGAAATGCTGTCGCGGCAGTATGAGCCCATATTTGAGCCATTTGACTGCGACGGGAATTGTGTGTGCAGATAAAATTCAGTCGAACCGGGTTTTTTGAACGACTTTCATTGCGGATATAATCGGTCATCGATTTGAGGATTGTCTGACGGGTATCGGGAATTTTGTCCTCCTCTTCGACAAGCTGATCGATTAGTTGATCGATGATGGTTTCGAGATGTGGCATTTTGCGGTATAGTCGGTTTTCGTTAGGTGCGTTTGTTGGTACCGGATTGCATGTGACAAAGTGACAATCCGTGCGGATAACAATAAGCTGAATATAGTAGTTATTATATCACGGCTTGTGTTAAATTTTTGTGATCATCTGCAGCATTTGTATGACAATAAAAACATGTCGCTGTAAGTTTTAAACAGCAAACAGTTTTATTTGAACCAATAATATAATTACGACCAGGAGCCAGAGCATGAATAGTCATTATTCCAAGTTTGCGACAGCTTTAACTGTTGTATTCGTATTTTTGATCATCCGTTTCCCGATGGGTTCGGGGAGCATGACGGGAGATTCACCATACGATTTCCGAAGTGACGGCAACAATACACCTACTGAACTCAACGAAGAGTCTACCGATCTATTGACCCGATTCAACAGCGCTCTGGTCAATCTCTCGGATGTTGCAAAACCAACCGTTGTGATGGTATCAACTGAACGGACCGTCCGGGCCCGCTCATCAGGTTCGCCGTTTGATATGTTCGGACCGTTTCGTGATGATCCGTTTTTCAGGGATCACCCATTTTTCCGTGATCGCGGAAGAGATCAGGAAAGGGAATATCAGCAGCGCGGACTCGGCTCCGGTGTGATTGTTTCGGATGATGGTTATATCCTGACCAATCACCATGTTATCGCACAGGCGGACACCATCAAGGTGACACTGATTGATCAAAAAGAGATTCCTGCGACCGTGGTCGGATCCGATCCCAACACCGATATCGCGGTATTGAAAATTGATGCCCGGAATCTGCCGTATATGGAATTCGGGGATAGCGAAGCGTTACAGGTAGGGGAGATGGTGATGGCGATCGGCAGTCCGCTGGGTACCGCCCTCGCACATACCGTCACTCAGGGGATCGTCAGTGCAAAAGGACGATCGGAGCTGAATATCCTCGGTCGTGACGGATACGAGAACTTTATTCAAACCGATGCGGCAATTAACCGCGGTAATTCGGGGGGACCGCTGATAAATATGAGAGGTGAACTGATTGGTATCAATACCGCTATAGCCTCGCAATCCGGGGGATTTCAGGGGATTGGTTTTGCCATTCCCAGCAATATGGCACAAACGGTCATGGAATCGATTATGGAAACCGGAAGGGTAGTGCGTGGTTATATCGGAATCAATTTTCAGCCAATGGATGATAACCTCGCACGGGCACTGGATCTTCCGGATGCCCGCGGTGTCATTGTTACTCAGGTTGTCGATGACTCTCCGGCAGCGGATGCCGGAATCCAAAGTGAAGATGTGATCATCCGGTTTGACGGACGGAGAATTGAATCCACATCCGATTTTCGGAGAAGTGTTGCGGAAAAAATGCCGGGAACCGAAGTGACCCTTACCATTATCCGGGATGGCGATGAGCAGGACGTTGCAGTCACGCTTGGAGAGTTTCCGTCTGAGGAGCTGGAAGAAGCTGACCAGGAGTCCATTCGTGATATTATCGGATTTTCCGTTATAGAACTGACCCGCGAAATTGCTGATCAATTGCGTCTGCGTGGAAATATTGATGGCGTAGTTGTGGAAGAGGTGGATCGCAACAGTCCGGCAGCTCAAAACGGACTGCAACAGGGGGATTTGATTATCTCAATGAATCGCGTTCCGGTGAGCTCGGTATCCGAATTCAATAGTGTGGTTTCGGAAATCGAACCGGGAGACACCATACTGCTTCAGGTGGTTCGGGGTAACAACCGATTCTTCATCGCTTTCGAATTGCAAAGCTCTTGATTACAACAGTAAATGCCACTGCGGGGAAACGATAGCGAACTCATCCCCGCCAGCGATAAAAGCTCCCGTCGGGTTATTCCGGCCGGAGCTTTTATCTTTTCAGAGGATGGTTAATACCTGTGTGTCCGCCAAATTGCGCAATTGTTAAGTATGGCAAGGAATTTGTGCAATTCAGGGTACGGGACTTATCGGTGACGAAGTTGCGGCTGAATAACCGTATACTGGAATCAGTGAACAGAAAAATGTCACTTTGTCAGTAATATATGCGATTTTAAAACATGAACTACAAAGATTACTATAAAATACTGGGAGTTAAAAAAGGAGCTTCCAAAGATGAAATTAAAAAGGCTTATCGCCAATTGGCACGGAAGCATCACCCCGATGTTAATCCGGATGACAAGGGTGCAACAAAAAAATTCAACGAAATAAGTGAAGCTTATGAGGTCCTGAGTAACGACGAAAACCGGAAACTGTACGATCAACTTGGTCCTGACTGGAAGAAATATAAAAGAGCCGAAGAGCAGGGGGGCGCAAAACAGGGTGACTTCAACTGGAACCAATGGGCTCGTTCACAGGGCGGGCCCAACAGAGGCCAGGCCTATACCCAAACCGAAAACGACTTTTTTGGCGGGGGTGATTTTTCCGATTTCTTTGAGCAGGTCTTTGGCGGTGGCAGTTTTCAACGGGGTCAACAGCGGCAGCGGCGTACCCGGCCGGGTGCTGATTTCAGGGATTCGGCATATAAATGGGGAACTGAAACCATAACGCAACGGGGCAAGGATATCAACGCGGAACTTGAAATCACATTGGAAGAGGCGTACAATGGTACCGAAAAGTCGGTACGCGTCAACAAGAATCAGATGAAAATCAAGATTCCAAGAGGTATCGCCGACGGGCGACGGCTGAAGTTGAAGGGCCGTGGTCAGCCCGGTAGTGGTGGTGGAGAAGCGGGTGATCTGTATATCAAGGTAATGATCAAACCACATGATGTATTCACCCGCGAAGGGGACGATCTTTACACAACAGTAGATGTTGGGCTCTATCAGGCCCTTTTAGGGGGAGTCATCAAAGTCCCGACCATGACCGGCAATGTGAAAATCAAGGTGCCACCGGAATCACAACCCGGCAAAGTAATGCGAATAGCCGGACATGGTATGCCTGTATTTCAATCCGATAGCAAAAAGGGGAACCTGTACGCAACGCTTCAGGTGAAGCTGCCTGAAAAACTGACGGATAAAGAGAAAAAATTATTCAGGGAATTGGCGGATATCCGGGGTGAGAAAACGTCAGGTTCCTGATGCGGAATCCCGGGGTATGGTTCGTGTGATCTGCCATATCGTCAGTAATCCTGCTTTTTTTCAGCATGGTATGAAATTGGCAATAGTTATCGGTAAAAATATCCGGGAACAAGTAAACCATTTTAATAACTATGAACCTGAACAAGTTTACACTAAAAGCACAGGAAGCGATACAGGCGGCACTGGAGTTGGCCGGGGAACGGGGCCATCAGTCACTGGAGCCGGTGCATATCCTGAAATCATTGATTTCAGACTCCTCTAATATTACCGTCACCATTCTGAAAAAAATCGGTATTTCGGTCAATGAACTCGAGACGGAGCTGGAGGAGATCCTCAAAAAGGTGCCGGTTGTAAAAGGCGCTTCGGTCTCGGGACAGTATATGTCCAACAGCACAAAGTCTCTTTTTGATAAGGCATCCAAATCGGCTTCAGATTTTGGCGATGAGTATATCAGTTCCGAGCATCTGTTTCTCGCACTGATTGAACTGGATGATGAAGTATCCCGCCTGCTCAAAGGGCATGGAGCAAAGCGCGATGCGGTGATGAATGTCCTGCAGGAAGTGCGTGGCAGCCAGAAAGTAGATGATCCCAATGCCGAAGGACGGTATCAGGCCTTGAAAAAATATGCCCGTGACCTCAATGAACTTGCCGAAAAGAACAAGCTGGATCCGGTAATCGGGCGCGATCAGGAGATCCGCCGGGTAATGCAGATCCTGACCCGCCGCACCAAAAACAATCCGGTGCTGGTCGGCGAACCGGGGGTCGGCAAGACCGCCATTGCCGAAGGGCTGGCGCTGCGGATTATACAGGGCGATGTACCGGAGGGACTCAAGTCAAAGCGTGTCATTGCGCTCGATATGGGGGCACTCGTTGCCGGAGCAAAATATCGCGGCGAATTTGAAGACCGCCTGAAAGCCGTCGTCAAGGAAGTGATCGATGCCGAAGGTGAGATCATCCTCTTCATCGACGAAATGCATACGCTGGTGGGCGCAGGTGCCGCAGAAGGTTCCATGGATGCTGCCAACATCCTGAAGCCGAGCCTGGCCCGGGGCGAATTGCGGGCGATCGGAGCCACGACACTTACCGAGTATCGCAAGTATATCGAGAAAGACAAAGCCCTCGAGCGGCGTCTTCAGACCGTTTATGTCGGAGAACCTTCTGTGGAGGATACCATTTCGATTATGAGGGGGCTCAAGGAGAAGTATGAGCTGCACCACGGTGTGCGGATCACGGATGGGGCTCTCATTGCCGCATCGGAGCTGTCACACCGGTATATTTCCACCCGGTTCCTTCCGGACAAAGCGATTGACCTGATGGATGAGGCCGC
>SLLW01000346.1 GCA_007133875.1 Balneolales bacterium
ACACGAGCGGTTTCAAAAATATTCTGATCCGGGCCGGTTACAACCGGACGTTCTTCACGGATCGTCAGGACACTATCCACGGTATTCAGATGATTTTCAGCCGACTTGCGGGTCACCATACCAATAAACCGGTTTGTCGTCTGATCGACCACCGGCAGAATGTTATGTCCACTCTCATTCATTGCAGCGAGCGCTTCGCGTGCGGTATCAATGGCCCGTAAAGGCTTAACAGAATCGTTTAAAATGTCGCGAACCAGCATGGTCAATCTCCGTTGGTGTGTTCCGTAACGTCCTGTGTTGCATTATTCTTCCGAAGCAGTTCCTTTAATTTGCCGTAGTGTTTCTGATGGATACGGCATGTAAGCCGGATCGAATCCTCGTCGTACGATTCCTTCTCCACTTCTGCCACTTCATGCAAATATGATACCACATGATATCTTGTTATCGGTATGACAATGTTTCGATATAAATAATACCTTTCAACTCTTTTTTTTATTTCTGCCGAAATGTCATCCAATCCTATTCCCCGTGTTGCCGAAACCAGCACGGAGCCCGGAAACTCACGTTTTATATCTGCCAAATCCTGGGGTGACGATATTTGGTCAATTTTGTTAAAAACCAGTATTGCCGGTTTATCATCCGCTTTCAACTCCTTTAACGTCTTATTCACCGTCTCTATGTATTCGCCTTTCATTGGAGAAGCGATATCTACCACATGTAACAGTAAATCGGCTTCGCGGATTTCATCCAGGGTGGATTTAAAACTTTCTACCAGGTGATGCGGCAGCTTACGGATAAAACCAACGGTATCGGAGAGCAGCACTTCTTCCTGGTCAATTTCAAACCTTCGTACGGTGGAGTCGAGTGTTGCAAAAAGCCGGTTTTCAGCAAAAACGGAGGTATCGGTAATGGCATTCATCAGAGATGATTTGCCGGCATTGGTATACCCGACCAGTGCCACCCGCAGCGATTCCTCGCGCCCCTGCCTTTGAACTTTTCGCTGCAGGTCAAGTTTTTCAAGCTTCTTTTTTAGTACAGAGATGCGGCGTCCAATGAGGCGACGATCGGTTTCAATCTGCGTTTCTCCGGGTCCTTTTGTGCCGATTCCCCCTTTTTGACGTGACAAATGCGTCCAGTAACGGGTCAGTCGCGGCAACAGGTACTGTAATTGTGCCAGTTCAACCTGGGTTTTTGATGCGGCCGTCTGGGCACGGGAGGCAAAAATATCGAGGATCAATCCGCTGCGATCCAGTACCTTGGCCTCTGTTGCTTTTTCAATATTCCGCGCCTGCGTGGGAGAAAGGTCGTCGTCAAAAATCACGATGTCGGCATTTTGAGCTTTCATCGCCTGCTTGACCTCTTGCAACTTCCCCTTTCCGACATATGTGCTGACATCCGGATGCGGTTTGTGCTGCAGAATTTTTTCAACAGTCACACCGCCGGCGGTATCGGTTAGCAGTTCGAGTTCCGAAATGTACTCTTCGGCCCGTGCCTTGTCAATATCGGCACCATATATACCGACCAGGACTACGCGTTCTTTCTCGCTGATATTCTTGTTGAGATCGTTATTCAATAAACAAACAGTTAAAGGCTGTCCGGGCCTGTATTATTTAAGTTGCTCTATTCCAGTGCTTTCAAACTCACCAAGGCTGAACCTTCGTCCAAGCTTCTTTCGCAAAATATGAGAGAAGGAGGATCGTTTTTCCACGGGCACTTCTAACTCCAGACGAATACTCCGGGAACGCTCACCCGGCACATAATCGGGATAGAAGAAGACATAGGTGAGATCCTTGCCTTCGTTCCGTTCAACATAATCCATAATCCGGCTCCAGGCTACTGTCTGGGAAGGATCGTTAATATTTTTGACAATTCCGTGGTCGGTTACATAGCGTTTTGATGTGAGATAACTTGTGATGAGCCAGTTAAGCCCGATCCAGTTATAACACATCACCGGCACAACATAAGAATAGTGTTGTTGCGCCAAAATCACACCGGTTAGTATGAGGGAAAAGAGCACAAAAACAGTAGAGAACAATGGATACCCAAATAATTTCCCCGATCTCCAGGTAATCTCCACATTTCGGAGACGTAACGCATTCGATACGGTTACCATCATCAATAAGGTGGTACCCAAGGTAAAGAAAGCGAGAATTACCAGGTGAATTGTAGAAATATGTGCCATACACGAGTGCTGTTAATCAGCAGAGGTTTCGGTTCTGTACTTCTTTGAAATAATGCATTCTGCAACCATAAAAGCAAGTGCTAACATAATAAACCAGTTCCAAATTTCTCTTCCGAAGCTGACGGATGCCATCGCCGACCGGATATCGGTATCACTGTATCCTGATATATCGACCACTCCGGCCAATGGAAGGATGTTTTCCAAAAATTCTTCCACTTCTAAAAGAGATAACGATGCAAAATCGGATTCCGATATATCCTGATTCACTCCCATAATATATTCCCGGTCATCCAATCGCAACTCCAGCCAGCCGGGGGACCACTCCCTTGCAGGATAGGTAATTCTGATGCCCTGAGCACTTGCGGCCGTTTCCGGACGGATCTCGTTACTGTTGAGTGTCAAACGCACTTGTGACCCGTAATCGGCGATATTCCGGTCAAAGGGCGATCCCAAAATATGCTCTCGAAGGCCACCATCTTCCCAGGCTACTACATAGAGCATCATACGGTAAACCAGCGGAGCATAAATCGGTTTGATACTCAGATTTGACCATCCCGGGCCAAATCCCATCATCCCGACGAGAATCATTCCGTCACCGGTTCCGTGCTGAATAAAAAGGGGCTCATCCAGATTGGATCGCAAAAGGGTAGTGCCGGACGGCGATTCGGGACGCTGGTAACGCCAGTAGTGATAGATGGACGGCATGTCGATACGCAAATCCACATCATCGCGTGTTTCAAAGATATCATCGATGAGCAAATGCCCCTCCGACATGGCCTGCAACGAAGCGACCTCCTCAAACCGGCCGTAAGTGCCCCGCATTCCTGTAAAGGATCCGGCCTGGAATTGCTGTAGGAACCTGTTGTAGTTTTCGGTATTCCCCTGTTCCGACGGCACAAAAAGTAAACCTCGTCCCTGCTGTGCAAACTGTACGAGCTCGGCGTGGAGATAGTCCGGAATACGGCGCGGCCCTTCCAGTATCACGGCATCGTAATCGTTAAAATTGTGATCCCGGACATTGCTGATATCGGTTCTGGACGCATGGATTCGGGTCCCGGTTTCCGATGCGGCGGTCAAAGCCGGCCAGAGATAGGAACGCCGGGATCCGTCTTCCCCTTCATCAAAGATAAGCAGCACATTCCGGCTCTCCGGTACCTCCAGTGAAAAGTACCGGTTATGATCAAACGTATAGGTTCCGCCTTCCAGAATTGCCTGGCCGCGTATACTTCCCGGTGAATCAGGAATCACTTCAAACAACAACTCCTTTTCCTGTCCGGCCTCAAGATCCACTTCGTACTGCCCGATGCGCTCACCGTCAATTTCCAGGCTCAGGTAGGAGTTGTATACCGCCTGGCCTCCGAAATTGCGGACATTCACCGATACACCCACCGGAATACCTTCCCCGAGAATCTGCTCATCGGTATCGACCGCAACCACTGCAACATTCTGAAACGATTCATTTCCCATCCGGATAAAAGTGACCGGATAGTACTCCGCGTCCGGGTTTTCTGATTTAAATCGATCCTCCAGCCTGTCAAGCTGCGTTTTTCTTGCATCGGAGATCCAGTATATTCTGCCGGCCTGTCCCGGTTCATCAGCAATACGTTCATGGATAAACGCCATTCGTTCGTCGGGATACGCCCCCTTGTTCACCGGTTCAATGTGATCCAGGTAGCTTTCGGCTTCGGCGGCACGCATCAATCGGGCGGACTCCATGTCGCCATGGGTCGGTACCAGGAGGAACCGGGCACCTTCGCCAGACTGTGTAATAATTTCACTGGCAACACGCCGGGCCTGATCCATATACGGGCCACTTTCATCCACCTGCATCATACTGGGGCCATTGTCGATCATAATGGCAACCACACCCCCTTCCCGGCCGGATCCGAACCAACCCGCTACCTCGGAGGGGATGAACGGACGGGCCAGGGCAAATGCCAGCATTGCAATTGCCAAAACCCGCAGCGCCAGCAGAAGGTATCGTTTAAGATTGAGACGTCGTATGGTAGACTTCTGCAATTCCTGAAAGAATGCCAACGTTGAAAAAGCAACTTGCCTTGGCTTCCGGAAGTTGATCAGATGAATGATTACCGGTATCGCTGCCGCTGCCAAAGCAACGAATAAGAATGGATTCAAAAAACTCATTCAAAAAGTGATATTTTAGGATCGTCAAAGTGCTAACTAAAAAACGTTGTGCCTTCACAGGTATTTCCCACCACTTCCTATGATAACAAGTTCCAGGTTTTCATCACGTCTTTTTTTTATTCTTCTGTTCATCGTCGCTGGTTGTTCCGGGCGGATGGGAGAAAAACCATGGTTATCCACCGTTCCGGCCGAAAGTCCTCTGATCATACTGCATCACGACGCTGATTTTTTTGATGTTTTGGACCAGCAGGACGGACTGCTTCTTCAAGAACTGGGATCTATTAGTACCGGTGCCTTAAAAGAGATACAGGACCGGGTAACCCAGACATTACCGACAAAAGCGGTGGCGCTGTTTCCGACCGGCTCCCATGAGTTGCAGCCGATATTTATCATTGAGGATCCGGGCGTGGGCCTCTCAACGCTGGCTTCCGAATTCCGAAGAGATTACTCTGAGAACAAATACCGGTTTAACAGCCGGGATATCCACATTCTCCACATCGGTGATGAGCAGCTCTATGCCGTCCAGCTCCACGACTGGATCCTTTTAAGCAGAAATAGTGCCGCTATCGAAAACAGTATGCTGACTTATGCGGGGGAACAACCCGGAATCATGTTGGATGAAAGCCATCTGCAACAAGGTGACTATCTGGTCAATACCCCAAATCTGAATAGCTGGGTCAGGCTTCTTGGGGCTCCGCGTTTCCTCCCGCGCTTTGACAACCTGTTTGACGGCACATCACCGGCAGTTCTCACAACAACTTCTGAAGAGGGCGAAGATTCTCTCTATCATACAACACTTGGCGGATCCATACCGATAGATGACAGCGAATCTTCGACTTTCGTATCGGCCTTGACATCCGGGCCTGCGGTATTTGACCTGGACCGATACATCCCCAGCGATGCCGGATTCTTTGCGGTTTATCATGATGAACCGGCAACTTCTGCCGATTCCGATACCGGGCAGATCAGTGATCTGGACTCACTACTTGTCGGAGATTCCGACCGCTACCGTAACCTGGCTGCAACACTGGCCTCCCCAACCGCATTTGTCGCCTTTGAAGCAAGTGGTTTCCTGTCAACGGGCGAACATATGTTTATCCGGCGTCTGGAAAGTGCCAACTCCTTTGTACAGATTCTCAATCAGTTTGCCCGCGACGGCTATATCGAAAGATCCAATGACATCTATTATGTTAGCAGTAACGTTCTCGCGAAACTGCTGGGAGGACCGTTCGGACACTTTACCGACTTTTACATCATGCGTTCTGCCAATGCGGCTGTGATAACCCGGAGGGCAGGCCTTGCCCGGCGTGTTGACCAGGATCGCAGGCGCCGTGCGGTGTTTTACTATGACGACGACTACATGGAGGCACGTCAGAAACATC
>SLLW01000143.1 GCA_007133875.1 Balneolales bacterium
GACTTACAGGCGCATGATTAAAACCGGTCATGGAATTGCATGTGTCCGCTTAATCTAAATTTTTAAACACATGAAATCCATGCGATACTTTTTTCTGTTGGCCTTCCTCTTATGGATCAAAGCGGATCTGCCTGCACGCACGAATCCGGTTTTTTCTGATGTGGCCGTCGTATCCCACGCCCGTGTTTCAGATGATAACAATTCTGGAGGAGGCTCCGATGAACCGGTTTCCGAAGTCGATCGAACGATTCAGCAGTGGCTGGAGGAGGGGCTTGAGATACATCAGCAGAATTCCGGCATCCCCTCGCTGATATCCTTTTACGCCGGGCAGCAGATGGGCATGCCCTACGTCGACGGCCTGCTCGATGAACCGGATGAGGAGCGCCTTGTGGTCACCCTGGACGGCACCGACTGTGTAATTTATGTCGAAATGAGCCTCGCCCTGACCATGACCACGCTCCAGGGAAAAACCGCTGCCGGAGACTTCCGGAAGAATCTTGCAGCCGTCCGGTACCGGGAGGGCACGGTGGATGGGTACGGCAGCCGCCTCCACTATTTCAGCGACTGGCTCATTACCAACCAGGATGAAGGACTGCTGACGCTATTGTTTCAGGAGGACGAACTTCCCGGAATCGGACCCGTGCGTTTCATGACCGGGAACCGGGAGCGCTATCGTCATCTGGCCGGCAACGACCGGCACTGGCGGCAGATTCGCGAAGCCGAAGAGCGCCTGGACGACCGCGTCCTTCGCTATATTCCTGCCGATCGCATACCGGAGTTTGAGCCGCACTTCCAGAGCGGCGATGTGCTTGCGTTTGTGACTACCATCGACAAACTCGACATCTCCCATACCGGACTGGTTCTGATGGATGGGAATCGTGCCGGTTTTTATCATGCGAGCCTCACCGGGTCGGTCATCACCGATCCCGGGACGATCCATGAATATGTTCAGCGCCGGGAGACGATTCGTGGTATTGTCGTGGCACGTCTGAGCGCCTCATGATAATTTCCCATTTACAATTTCATGGATTCGTTGAAATGGTATTACCAGGTTCCATTATTTCACAATGATCATATCAAATTCAGGTGACTTTTGTATCACTTGAGCAATGATATTTTCATCTACCGATTTTTGCAGTGCATCGCTTTCAGTAGCTTTAATCCCAAAGGTTTCAAAAAATGTCGAAAACCCTTTGGGACTGTGGACATTGAACCATTTGCAAGGCTTGTTACCGATATTGCTGAATGTATGAATCGTGTTTTTCGGGATGTCCACCATAGCACCGGGATGTGTTTTTATGACTTTTTCTGCAACCGTAAACGCCATTTCACCTTCTAATACCAAAAAAATCTCGTCATAGGTTTCATGGTGATGAGGTGGAGGTCCGGGAACATTAGGAGGAGTTACACCGATTGCCAAATCAAAATTACCGGAAGTTTCCTTATACAGTGTAATTTTATGACCCAGGACCCACAAATCATGTTCATTGATCGTATCAGTAGACAGGTATTCGGTTGCTTCGCTTTTCCCAGGAGCAAATCCGGGTATCAGGCTGGCTCCGATTCCGATACCTGTTGTTTTAACAAAAGCTTTTCTATCCATTGTCTTGTCCTTTTTATTGATTATGAGTGTTGATTGATTGTACCAGTCACCTCAAACAAACCCGGCTCGCGGAGTGGGGAGCAATTTTGGATAATGCTGCCATGCAAGCTGAACAAAACGGGTAAATTATGTGCTTAATCATCGGTAACAGTTTGTTAGACGTAAGTTACGTCCGCCATTACCGGCAAAAAATGTGAAAAACGAAGTAAAAACTTAGAATTTGGCAGGTTACGTTTTTCTGTAATCGGAAGGAGATTTGCCAATATGTTTTTTGCAAAATGAGCTGAAATAGTCTGGTGAGGAGAATCCGAACTCAAAAGCGATTTCCTTGATGGATTTATCTGTAAACTTAAGTGCGTGTCTGATACGCATTTCCAATTGTTCTATAATCAGGCTCTTGGCGTTTTCATGTAAGACTTTTTGAACACACTCATTCAGGTATCCCGTTGATACATGAAGCATGGCAGCATAGTCTCTTACATCATGCAGTTCGGAAATATGTTCGGCTAATAATTTTTTAAAGTTATACACTAATGACGCTTTACTGTCATGTTTATCAATGTTTGACTTTATATTGCACTGTCCGTCGCAGTAAATAAAAAAAGTATTAATCAGTGCGAGAATGGCATCCTCTTTATGGTTCAGGTGGGTTGTTATTAATTCATCCAGCATTTCTATGATGGTACGTACTCTGTCTTCAATACCCGGGGCTAATTGAGCCTTGTGAATAGAATTAGCATGTAATATCCTCATTTCATTTATTTGCAGCTTACTCAGGGTGGGTTCATTCAGTACGTTATCGGAAAGGTGTATGACATATCCAGCCGAATCTGTGTTACCTTCTTTCAGGATTTTCCACTGATACTTCGGATTTAAAAAGAATATTGAATTGGAAACATCCTTGTATAGCGTTTTGTCAATCACTATACCATTTACGGTTCCGGTAATCCAGACGATGGAGTAAAAATTCCCGTCAGGCCTCAGCGTTTCCCGCTGAAGTATCTTTACTATTCTGATTTTTTTGTCGATTGTCATTTGTAAGTACCTGTTACAGTACGTTGTTTGAAAACAATGTAACCACTTATTCAATTAATCAGAAAACTTGAATACGTAGTTCTGTCGCCGATCCGCCTCCTTAAATTTTTTTGTCAGATCAAGTTACTTACGGTACTATCGGTTTCCAGATTTCTTCGGATTCTGTTTGGCATGCCGGATCGTCAGATCTTCAATAAAATTGTCGTTAATTTCGTAGCGTAGCTGATTATCACCTTTTATAATCAGCTCTCGTTTCATTTCATCGTTTAAAGCCGGAATCATGCGTCCTTTAAGCGGGTGATCTTTCAGACTCAGTGCTACCTCCTCGACTTCGTCAATAAATACCAGAGCGGCATCTATGTTATCTCTTGCGATGTAATCAGCATAATGATCACCCTTTTTAAGGGAAAGGGGAGACCAAATAAGTTTCACCTAAGTTGATTCAAGCGTTCTCTTACTGATTTCATCGCATTCTTATGCGGAATTCCATTTCCTTGATCCAACTCTCTGCGAGCCTGGTTAACATCCTGGAGCATCTCGATCGTGTCAACCATTTCCTCATAGTCAGTTACATCGAGCAGAATGGCTGATCCTTTACCGTGTTGTGTAATGACAACGGGTCGATGGTCTTTTTTGACGTTATCAATAATGGAGGCAACATTAGCCCGAAAGGCCGAAAGAGGTTGAATGTCTTCATCGAGATGGATGCGTTTCATGAGAATGATTTCGTTTTATAAAATGTACCATATGAAATACAATAATTGGTACAGGTATGCAACAAGAGCAATATCCGTAGCTGCTCTAACGGCAAACGCATAACCGGCGTGGGTAGCCGAATCTTATGGGGCGGAAACGCCCCACACGCCCGGTTGCGGTTGTTAGCTGACGGGATCAGTAGTGAACAATGATTTCAATTTCATTAATTTCGATTACTGAATGCTTTTCAAAGAGGGACATCAAAGCTTCTAGATTTTTACCAAAAAGGTCGATTAGTTGCTGATTGTTGATATTACCGGTTGAAACGATCAGTAATTTTTTAGGCTGACTTTTAAAAATATAGTTCTCGAGGAAATCGCTGTCTTTTGAAATTACAATACGATTTTCTTCATCAGCAATAGTAATAATCTCATGATCCGGAGTCGCATTCTTTTTGCTAAGCTCTAAGGTATGTCTGGCATCAACTTGCTTTGAAGCTAAATAATCAGATAATCGTTTGGGCAACTGAGCATCAACGATAACTTTCACAAGGCGATTTTCTGAGAAGTTTTCGTTCTTGCTACTCTTGAAGCATACTCGAGACAGGCCAAGAGGTCATCTTTTTCCAAATCGGGATAGTCTTCGAGAATATCTTCGATACTCATACCTGAAGCCATTAGATCCAGCATATTGTCGACAGGATATCGCAGACCGCGGATTGTGGGCTTTCCGTGGCAGATTTCAGCGTTTCTGGTGATTCTATCTAATCGACTTTTTCCCATGGCAATATTGGTTTAATATCAATAATGTACAGAATATAGAAACGATCTTCAATGTGAGAAAAGTTTACGCCAGCTAACAACCATTTATGTGGTTATATTTTGAATCCATGACACTTAAGGGTTTGGCAGAAGGTGCGATGATTTCGGTATATTGAACAACGGCACCCGAGCCGTCCGTCAACCCCGAAAAAAAAACATATAAATGCCATCACCCTCGTCCAAAACCGTTCCTGACCTCGCTGATCTCACCCTTGATCAAAAAATGGGTCAGATGTTGCTGGCCGGTTTTCGGGGCACGCAATTTCCAGGGGAGCACGATGGCGTTGCAAAGACTTCAAGATCCTCAACATCCACAGATCATCCAGATTCAACAAAACTTGCAGATACCTCAGCTCATTCAGGTTCCAAAAATCATGCAAATTCCAAAGGTTATACAGAGTCCAAAAAACCTGTGAGCGATATACTGCGTGACATTCGGGAATATCACCTCGGTGGGGTCATTTTGTTTGATTACGATGTGCAATCCGGGACCACCGGACGCAACATCCGCTCACCTCAGCAGCTTTCGGAGCTGACCTCCGGACTGTCGTCTGAGGCCGAAATCCCGTTGTTTATCGCAATTGATCAGGAAGGAGGCACGGTTAACCGGCTGCGGCCGGAATACGGATTTCCGGAGACGTTTTCGCACCGGGAGCTGGGGGAGCGAAATGATCTCGCAAAAACTCGTGAACACGCGACGCATATCGCTCAGGTTCTCCGGCGGCATGGGTGCAACCTGAACTTCGCACCGTGTGTGGATCTGGCACTCAACAAGGAGAACAAGGCGATTTATGGGCGGGACCGCTGTTTTTCTGATGATCCGGAGGTTGTGGCGCTGCATGCGAGCGCGTATGTGCTCGGGCACCGGCAGGAGGGGGTAGGAGCTGTACTCAAGCACTTTCCGGGTCACGGCAGTTCCCGCGACGACACGCACCTGGGCCTGACCGATGTCACCGACACCTGGCAGTCGTATGAAATGCTTCCTTACCAGCGGCTTCTGGAGGAAGGTGTGTGCGATATGATCATGACGACGCACGTATTTCACCGGGGGCTCGATCCGGACTATCCCGCGACGCTGTCACCGGCGATTTTGCAGGGGATGTTACGCGGGCGGCTGGGTTTTGACGGGGTGATTGTCAGCGATGATCTGCAGATGAAAGCGATCACGAATCATTTCGGTGAGGATGAGGCGGTGGCTTTGGCGCTGGAGGCCGGGGTAGACCTGTTATTATACGGGAACAATCAGGTGTATGATCCGGAGATTGCCCGGCGGTTTCTCAGAGTGGTGCGGGGGCTGCTGGCGAGCGGGCGGATCGACGAGGGGAGGATCGATGCATCCGTAGAACGCATTTTGAAGGTCAAAAGAGGTCTGACGAATGGATGAAAATGGTCAGATTGCATGCAACCACATTTAAGTCAGTTGTGAGCCAGCGGATTTGCTTTTTAATTTATTTCCACTGCTCTATAGGAATAAACACACCGGTATTTTTACCTGAACGATCGGTCATGAATTGAATACTCATGATACCTCCGCAACCCCTCCATC
>SLLW01000149.1 GCA_007133875.1 Balneolales bacterium
CGATTTCATGAGAATTGATCAACCCGCGCTCTAACAACCGTGAGGTCGTACAATAACCTATACCCCTCACACACATGTATTCCCGCGCCGGACAAGCGGGTGGTCGGTAACAGTATCTCCATGGTGTTTTGTATCCCCGAATAACCGATGTTTACCAATTGTTCGAAACAACTACGCACCCATCACTCATTAAACAACAGCTCAGCGTCAAACTCCTGGACCAGGTGCCAGGTCAGCTTGCCCGCATCAAAAACGATATGGAAATAGCGCTGTTCGGTAGAGCGGACCACAAAGTGGTAGTGCATCGCCTGTCCGACCCGCTCGGCGTGCGACTGGCGCACCTGGGCGATGCGGTGGCTCTGCCCGTCCGGCAGCTGAAACCGCAGCGGGGTGATGCCGAATTTCACCTTCTTCGACCGGAATCCCGCAAAAATGCTTAACACATTGATGGACGGATAGTTATCCATACCTTTCCGGATTTTTACGGCCGCGTGCGTCCGCTGTTTTGTGGAGGGATGCCGACGCCGTTTTGCGCCCGGGGACCATCGTTATTTCGTGACGGAATGCCATTGGTATTTCGTGGCCGGAAGCCATCGTTATTTCGTGGTTTGGTGCGGATAGTGCTGCGCCGTTGGATACGGCTGCTGTTTTGTGATTTTTGTCCCTTTTTTGTGATGGGGACTTGTTCGGAAACAATCGTACACATAAATTACACATATATAAAACAGCGTCAAATAATCATTGCGAAAAAAGAACTTCCACAATGAATCCGGAGCGACTCACCCCTTACGATCTGGAGCAGGATGTCCATCGGATCACACTCTACAGCAGCGTGGCCCGGGAGCACCAGCACGTGAGCCTGAAACCCCGGCTCTATCTGCACATCGACATGAACTGTTTCTATGCGCAGGTGGAACAGCGGGCGTGGAACCTGTACGGGCTTCCGGTAGCGATGGGCGGATGGCGCAAGCCGGACGGCACCCCGCGCGGCATCGTGGCCACCGCCAGTTACGAGGCGCGGCAACTCGGAATCAAAACCGCTATGAGCGCTTACGAGGCGCATCAAATCTGTCCGTACCTGATCTTCCTGCAGATCGATTACGACAAGTACAAGGGTATCAGCCGGCAGCTTCAGGCGATTCTGGAGGACTTCGCCCCGGATATCGAAAAATACTCCATGGACGAATACTTCATGGATGTGACCTTCCTGCAGCGGCAGCCGCGTCCGGCCATTGCCGATTTTGCAGCCCGGCTCAAGCGCGCCATCTATGACGAACTCGGGCTCGTCTGCTCGGTCGGCATCGCCCGCAGCAAGACCTACGCCAAGCTGGCCTCCGGGCTGCGCAAACCCAACGGACTGCTGTTGCTGCTCACCGGTGATGACGCCCAAAAACACCTCGACGATCTGCCTCTGGATGAAGTCTGGGGAATCGGCCGGCGGCGTTACCGGCGGCTGCAGCGTCACAACATTCTGACCATCGCCGATGCGCGCAAACGGGGGCCGGGCGTGTTTGAACGGATCTTCGGTGCCATGCAGGGCCGGCTGTTTTACGAGATGGTAACCGGACAGGATCGCGCCAAAATCCTCGACAACGCCCACCATGTACCGGATGAAGTGAGTTACATGCACACGTTCTCCGACTGGACCAACGACACCGGGCAGGTACGCGCCGAACTGGTCAAAGCCATACAGCAGGTCTGCTACCGGATGCGCGGGTACCGCCGGAAAGCCCGGCGATTCGGCTGCTATCTGCGGTTTCAGGATGCCCAATGGCAGGGGACCTCCTTTGCGTTCACCACTCCCGGATACACCAATCTGGACGAGTATGTGATGGATGCCTGTATCCCCACAGCGATGGAACTGCTGAAGCGGGCGCAGCGTGACAAACACACGTTCCGGGGGGTCGGGCTGCATACCATCGAAATGGTGCCGGGCGACCAGCTCGAGATTTTTTTCCAGGAAGACGACCGTTTGGGCCGGCTCTACCGATCCATAGACACCATAAACAATGTATACGGCAAACAGGCGATCGTTAAAGGGGCGGTGAAAGCCGGCGTACCGGGCAAAACCCATTTCGTAAACCGGAGTTGAAGCAACGGACACAATCTCCGAAAACCCCCGCTCATTCCACCCGTATCTATAAAAATACATACTTGATCATTTACTCATATATAGGTATTATGTCACTGGATAACTGATATCAATGCAACAAACACTGTAACCACCACCTTACCCATGCCGGCCATCTCCACCAAGTTACGCGCCAAACTATTGCAGGCCATTGCCCATCCGAACCGAATCCGGATACTGGAGGTCGTAAAAAAAGGGATGGACTGCAGTTGTGAAATTGCTCCGCAGCTGGGGATGGAACAATCTAACTTGTCGCGGCACATAAAGATATTGGTAAACAGTGGTATACTGATTCCCGAAAGAGACGGCGTGCGCATCAACTACAGGATTGCCGACGAAGATATCTTCCGTTTGCTCGATATCTCCGGCGAGCTGGTACGTCGATCGGCTGAACGCAGTATCCACGAAGTGGAAGTATAATTAGCGGCAAATCCGCCACGGTTTTTCTAAAACGTAGTGACACATTCGAACTGTCGTTTGTAATATTTAATGAGTTAATGCTCATATATGCAATATTTACTGCCTATTTTATGATTAATTGCTCATTTGCACAACTAACAATCCTTTATGGAACTCCTTGGTAAACTGTTTCTATCGGGATGGGCTTCGCTCGAATATTATATCCTGGAACACACACTAACCTGCCTGGTGCCTGCTTTTTTTCTCGCGGGCGCCATGGTCACGTTCACCAACCGGGAAGCCATTCTGGAAACATTAGGGGAACAGGCCGGCATCATCAAATCATTCTCACTGGCGGCAGCGGCCAGCTTTCTGGTTGCGGCATGCTCATGCACCGTCATACCTGTGGCGGCCGGACTCTATTTTGCCGGTGCGGGCGTCGGTGTGGCGTTTATCATCCTCTGGGTGGCTCCCGCCGCCAATATTCTGGCGCTGGTCTACACCGGTACCATCCTCGGGGCTGAAATGGTAACCATGCGTATCATCGCCGCCCTTATGGTCGCGTTTCTGGTCGGATTGGTGATGCGCGCGGCATTCGGACATGAGCAGCGGGATCTGCCCGCCCAGGATCCGGCCGGCCCAGAAAATGATCAGACCCATAGCCAGAACAAACCGCGGCCGGCAATCATCAGCCGAGTGGACTTCGGACTGATCGCGCTGGTACTGATCAGTCTGCTGGCTCCGAACTACCTGGTTCGCGAAGGACCCTATCTCGCTAAAGTGCTGGTCTGGGGTGCCGCGACGCTGATTGCCGTAATCTACGCTCTGAGCATGATCGAACGCTCACAGCTGATGCACTGGGTTCGTGAAACCTGGTGGTTTGTAAGGATAATCTTCCCCCTGCTCCTGGCAGGTGTGTTTCTGGTCGGTATCATACAAGCCGTTCTGCCTGAACAGTGGGTGCAGGAGTGGTTGGGCAGCAATACGTTACTTGCCTCGTTCCTGGCCACGCTCATCGGCGCGGTGAGTTATTTCGCAACCATGACCGAAGCACCTTTTGTCGATGCACTAATGGGCATGGGGATGGGTAACGGCCCGGCGCTGACGCTACTGCTGGTCGGACCCGGCATCAGCCTGCCAAACTGGCTCGCTATCGCACGGATCTTCGGCATCAAAAAAACACTGGTCTACGTGCCGACCATCATCGTTCTCGGCACACTGATCGGGTGGTTCTTTGGGAATTTTCTTTTCTGATGAGCTGAACAAATTTGGTTCACCACTTAAATCCAACTCCAAACCTTTACTCAAAATACTGACTCTTATGAAAGTACAAATCGCCGGACCCGGATGTCCGAAATGCCAAACCACAGAGAAAAACATGAAGGATGCGCTTGCCGCACTAAATATGGATGCGGAAGTCTCCAAAGTCACGGATTACCAGGAGATGGCAAAACTGGGCGTTCGATTGACTCCAACCATTGTCATTGACGGCAACATCGTCCTGTCCGGGCGAGTGCCGACTCCCTCCGAAGCCCAGGATTTACTGAATAAAGCCGGGTGATTCGAAATAACTTCAATGGCAATTAAAACCGGAATTTCCTAACCTTGCGCCATGGAAATTTCGGTTTTGATTCCACTTGCTATCGGCATCTTCATCATTGCCATACTCTACTCCTCGGTCGGACACGCCGGGGCGTCGGGATACATTGCGGTGATGTCGCTGTTCAGCCTGGCTCCCGAATTCATCAAACCGGCGGCGCTGACGCTCAACATATTTGTCGCATCCATTACCTTTTATCAGTTCTACCGGGCGGGCCATTTCCGGTGGCAACTGTTCTGGCCTTTTATTGTGCTTTCCATCCCCATGGCCTTCCTGGGTGGGTACCTGAACCTGCCGACGCGGATTTTCAACGTAGTGATCGGCTTGATTCTGCTGTTTTCCGCAGCCCGGTTTATACTTGATCTGCGTCCCGACACCCCGAAAGGCCCGCCTTCCAAACCTGCAGCCATGACATCAGGCGGTGGCATTGGACTTCTGGCAGGACTCACCGGCACAGGCGGAGGTATCTTCCTCACCCCCCTGCTGCTCATGATGCGCTGGGCTACCGCAAAAAACGCGGCTGCCGTATCCGCGCTGTTCATCCTTTTCAACTCAATCTCCGGACTCGCCGGCAATATTACCGCCACCCTGACGCTGCCATTTTTTGCACTGCCTCTGGTCATCGCCGCTGTTACCGGAGGCAGCATCGGCTCCTGGATGGGCAGCCACCGGATGAATCACATCTGGATCAAGCGACTCCTGGCGGCTGTGCTATTGATCGCCGGACTCAAGCTCGTCTTTTTTTAAAAAACGCAGACGGAGCCGCCGTTGATTTCCGGAACTCACTTCCCCCTCAGCATCCGGAAAATGTGCAGTACTCCCGGAAACAGCGCATTCATGCTCTCTTCCGCTCCGCGCCGGCTTCCCGGCAAGGCGATCATCAGGGTATTGCCACGCAATCCGGCAATCTGTTCAGACAACATCGCAAATGGGGTCCGCTGATACCCGTAACTGCGCATCGCCTCACCCATTCCCGGCACAAGTTTGTCGGATACCTCCCGGATTACCTGTGGGGTGATGTCATCTGCGGTCGGACCGGTCGCCCCGCACACAAAAACAAGATCCATAGCTGATGATCCGGCACCCCCTGCCGCATCATCCCTCTCCCCGTCACTCCGGCCGGAAAGTTGCTTCAATGTTTCAGCAAGACGGTCAGGCTGCTCCGCTACATACATATCTTCGGCCACGGACACCGGCTGGTCCGCCAGAAACGCCCGGATCACCTCGCCGGCCCGGTCGGCCCGCTTTCCCTGCTTTTTCGCCGCCGATACCACCACCACCGCAGCTTTCAGCGGTTCCTCAAACTGGTCGATCATATCCGATTTGCCGCCGCTCTTCTCCACCAGACGGATCTCCCCGATGCTGACATCCTCCTTCAGTGGTTTGAGCATGTCGTAGGCATTCAGCAGCGCCGCGCTCACCGCCGTCATCGCCTCCATCTCCATTCCGGTTTTCCATACGGAACGGACTTCCGCAGTAAATACAATCCGCTCCTTCTCCAATTCCATATGCACCTCCACCCAGTCCACCGGCATCGAATGGCAGAAAACAATCCACTCCGAGGCCC
>SLLW01000370.1 GCA_007133875.1 Balneolales bacterium
TCCCCTGGGCGTAGTATTGGAGTATTTTTCCCCCGGAAGATACCCCTTGATGATTCGCTGTGTCCTGCATTGGTCAAGATGCGAAGGCAGCGCCGCTTTGATGCGGCCGACTTGACCGGATGATCCCCACCCATGAATAACCTTGATCACCTGGTACCCCTGTTGGCGTGCTTCCCTGATTTTCATATCAAGTACCGTTAGAGCATCACGTACGATCGGCATCCCTGCTTCAAGGTTTACAACCATGACTTGTTGATGGTCAGACTCAGGGTGACGGCCAGAGGAAGGCTGACTGCCTGATCCAGATGGAGTGTCACTTTCGTGCTCATCACCCCTGTCGAAATCGTTATCGGATCCGGGGGACCATTCATGCTCCCCCGGTGTACGCCACGCATGGTCAGACGACTCCGATGACTGTGCCGTCTCACAAAACGGGCAGATAACAGCATCGTCGGGCAGCTCATTTCCACATGTATCACAAAGTTTCATGTGTTTAAAAATTTAGATTAAGCGGACACATGCAATTCCATGACCGGTTTTAATCATGCGCCTGTGTGTCCCGGCGCCAGCCCGGTCATGTTCATTTCATGGTCCGATAATAGGAAAAATACTCCTTTGGGAATAAATAAATCAGGCGTTACAGGGATTCTTTGGTTTTGTCAACGCTCACATAACTGGTAATGATCCCGGTAAATCGACCACCATATCCACCGGGTGCCGGATCCGGATTCCGGGAAGCCCCCTTATCCCCAAACGTCTTATTTTCCAGAATTTACCAAAAAAAAATTTGCTGGAGTAAAAGGAATCATTATATTAAAGATAAAGTACTCTTAAATCCTGTTTATCTGATCCGGGTATTCCGGAATCAGTTTTCCATCACATAATACCGACGATTATGTCAATCCATATCGCAACGCAACTCAAACGAATCGCATCCACTATTCCAGTGCTGCTCCTTTTCGTATTTCTCAACACCACGTACGCCTGCGACTGGTGTAACAATCAGTTCTTTATGGAGTTGAATAATGAGCGCAAGGGAACACTCGTATCCGATGAGCTTCTTAATGCCATTCGCGCTCAGCACGACTTCTCCAAAATGGCGGAAAACGCGCAGATGGAGGTTGCTGATGCAGGCATTGCCTCTTCGTCTGCCGGTAACATGGCAACAGCCGCGCCGGCCGGATCCACCCCGCCACCCCATGATTTCATCGATATCATTGAGCGGGACAACCGGATGCAAACCCGCGCAACCAGCTATGTACCGCAGGATACCGAACCCGATGAACGTGTCCGGATCACCCTCTCCGAAGGTGAGGTCTACCTCGGAAACGGTGTGATCTACGAAGGTTTTGTGATCGACGGCGGCATTCCCGGTCCGACCATCCGGGTACAGGAAGGAGATGTCGTGGAATTTACCGTTGTTAATGAAGGCAATGTCGATCACGGTGCGTCTATCCACACGGCCTACACGCAGACATCCAAATACCTGGGATCGATTGCCCCCGGCGACAGTGCCAGGATAGTGTTTCGGGCGAACCACCCCGGTGTCTATATGTATCATTGCGCGCCGGGCGGACACGCCATTCCCATGCACGTCATTATGGGACAATACGGCATGATGGTGGTGGAGCCCAGGCAGAAATTCAGACTGGAAGAAGAGCTTGGACGCGGTCCGGATATCGAAATCGACATCACCCAGCACGAAATATACGCCTCCGGCAAAGACGCGGTTACCGGTCAGGGCAACCCGCTCTATACCATGTTTAACGGCAAACTGTTCCGCTATGTCGAAGAGCCGATCATGGCCAAACCGGGCGACTATGTACGGATCAATTTTTTGAATGTCGGCCCGAATCTGCTCTCCACCTTCCACCTGGTCGGAATCATTTGGGATTATGCGTACTGGCAGGGCAATCCCGAAAATATCCTCACCGGCGGACAAACCGTGACCGCCGGACCATCCGACTCCTGGACCGTTGAATTTCGTGTACCGCCGGATGAAGGCGCCTATACCATGCTCACCCATGCGGTAGGATCGGCATCACGTGGTGCGATTGGATTACTGATTGCGGATAACGAAGCGGAGCGGACCCCCTATGTCTCCCAGCAGGGACCGATCCATACGGATGAAGAGATGGCTGATATCCGGGAGCGGGCGGTTCGTATCGTCAACTCATCGGCTCCGGGCTCTCCGGAAATCGACATACCTCAAATATTCTCACAGGATACCGATGAGGTGCAGGTACAGATCATCGGAAACTCCTTTTATCCCAAAGTCATAGATATCAAACCGGGAACGACGGTAACCTGGGTAAACGAGGATGTCTTCTCATATATGGAGGGCGAGTTCTCCGGCATCCACAATGCGGTCGCGACCAGTGGACCGGACATTTTCGCCTCCCCGCTGCTCACCCACGGTGAAACCTTCAGCTACACCTTTGAAGAGGTCGGCGAGTACGATTATATCTGTACCCCGCATCCATACATGAAAGGCATCGTCCGCGTCTCCGAACCGGATGAGCGGATCGCCTCAGGCGGCGGCACCCAAATGGCCGGTGCACCGGGATGGGTGACCATCATCGCCCTGTTCCTGGCGGTTATTGCCGCTTTCTTCAGCTATGTGGCATTGATAAAACGGGTAGAAGATTAGATCGATTACATACAGGTTGTGCACCCTGGCAAAATTCCTGCCGGGTGTGCTCCTGATAATCCGGTTATGGCCAGACGGCCCATGGGATGCGGCTCAGGATGAAAACCAGGCCGATCAGGTAGAAAACCCAGATACTCAGAAATTGATTTTTGGAATCTGAAAGGCGTTTTGCAAAGGAAAACCCGAAGGTGATGAGTGCGACGGCCAGGATCATCATCACCGGGTGTTCCAGGACATAGAGCCGCAGCATACTGTTGCCCATAGCCTCTCCGGACAAACTGGAGAAGCCCAGCGGTGACATGAAATAAAGCACCAGTCCGGCCATCCACTGCAGATGCGTTGGAATGATTCCAATCAGGGCCAGTTTCCGGTCCCTCTCCGTGAACATTTTCCCCGAAAAATATCCAAACAGGGCAAGGATGATGCTCACTGCGAGTCCGCCGATGACCAGATAGGAAAGTAATGAATGCAGATGCTGAATACCGGTGTACATGGTAACTGTGATTTTCGTGATGAATGGGTGGATTTATTGCAGATAATCATGATTCGATGTGTTTCCGTACCCCTGGTCGCCAGATCCCTGGGATTTTGGAACGGTTCCCGGTCACGCCCGTTCCAAAACTTGAATAACGCCTCAATAATCTCTTCCATGGAATAATGATATTTTCTCAACAGGAACAGGTATAAAATAATATAGTCTGCCCTTGCAATCTCCAAGCTAATTATTATCCTGTTTACTTCACAATACAAAATGGGCTGCAAGTCACATAATAGCCATTGTGAGCATTTTAGATTATGTCTATTCTCTATGTTATTATCCTTAATAAGGATGATAGGTTTTACCTGATTGTTTAATCCTCCACTTGAGTATTCATTCCTTTTTTTTTGATAGAAGAAGTCATAGCGGGAATAGAGGTCAGGTACCATGTTTCCTGGGTAGTTTACCAGTCATCTTCGCTGACAAGTATGGTATTAGAACGTATGCCGGAAACATGAATAGGCTCATGAGATTCAGCAGCTTCATCAATCAGGCGATTAATCGCATTTCGGGCTTTTGCAGCTCCAAGAATTTTCATAATCGGGCACTGTCGGTTTATAGGTTAATCCATAACACGTATACCCTACGTGTTGTCAAATGACCTTGTGCCAGTCTGGTGTTTAGCGGGTAACCTGGAAACGGTAGCGGATCTCTCCTTCTTCATCTTCAAACCGGCTTGGTAGCGGCAGATCGACTTGCTCATCATTCCGCAGAATACGCACATCTACGGTGTCTGTATCGGGGCCAGGATCGAGTCCACGAACAAAAGCGCCGTTGTACCGGTACAGCGGGATGAGACCGTGAAACGGAAGATCATCCCCCTGAATATGCACCCGAACGTCACCTGTATCCTCTTCTCCACTGAGGTGCAAAGTGATCAGCTCCTCCGGGATTTCTATCAGCAGACGCCCTTCCCTCAGCCGTTCGGCTCGTGTTTCATCAAAGCCAAGTTCAGCTGCCAGCTTTTCCTCCAGCTGAAACCCACGCAGGGATTGGTCGATGATAAAGCCATCCGGATCGAGCAAAAATGTGGTTGGCCAGGATCGAATCCCGTACAGTTCATTCAGCTCATTCGATTCGGATGGATGACTTATGAGCTGCGGCCAGCCCATTTTCCACTCATCACTAAATCGATTAAGGGCTTCGCGTGAATCATATGCGATGCCAATGAATTGAAATTCATCACCTTCGAACAGGCGCCAGGCTTCCTTCAGATAGGGCATTTCGGCTATGCACGGTCCGCACCAGGATCCCCAGAAATCCAGAAAAACCCACTTACTGAGCTGATTATCGATGGAGATGAGTTCCCCGGTGATGGACTCCTGTTTAAAGCCAAGCGCCCGCATACCGGGTTGCGTGCCGCGACGTTCAGCGAAGTCGGGCGCGTGCCGCAGCAACACTTCGCTGCCATCAATCGATGCCTCAACAAATTGATAAGCGTGTTCACCAAAGTGAACAAACTGTCCGGGATTTGCTGGTTCTGACCAGGCATCATCTGCCCTGCGGACCTGCACCACATCGCTTTCTTCGCCGTAAAATGGCTCCCTAAAGTGATTATGAAGCGCAAGCTCCCAATGTTCCCCACCCAATTCAAAGGTGGTCGTGTAATGCTGATAGTAGCCGCGTAACAAGCCCGGCTCATCTAAGTCAGGCATGTTTAAATCTGAGGGTTTGTTGAGCCGGATGATACTGTTCATGGTGTGAACCTGGCCCTCATGGTATAGCTCGAAAGTGACGGGGAGGGCCAGCGGCTGACTTTCGTTATCCGACATTTGATAGGATGGAACCTGAAACACCCCGGAATCTTCAAAGGTATAGGGCTCGGTATCGCTGTACATCACATAGGTATCCCCGGCTTCGTCTTCCCAGGCTAACAGTACGGTGATAAGCTGCAGCGGCTGATCCGTGAACCGTTCGGGATGCACACCCCATGCATTCAGCGCATTATGCACAAAAACCGAGTCGAGCAGGCCAGTTTTATAAGACTGCCACGCATGTTGCACAAAATTATGCACCATGTACAGAACGCGTACGTCGCGATCGTGCAGTTGCTCCGGCAGGAAATCGATTTCAGGATACGATTTTATCCACGGGTTCGACTCATCAAGGACCCTGAGCAAGCCGGAGCTTGGAACAAACTCCCCAAATCCATCCTTGGGTTGCAACTGCAAGCGGATTTCCTCAGGAGATTCGGCGGAAAGCTGCGCACCGTATACAGGCAGAAGAAGTAGGCTTAAATAAGCAAATAAGACTAAATTAATAGCAACAAAAGATTTCATATCAATAAACGTGGGATTTACCTTCTGTTATTAAAGGGGGCCTTGCTATTTGGTTTTTTTAAAAAAAATCGAAGCGTTTGTCCAGAATATTATCAAATTGCCTGGATAACTATTCCCGGTTCATACGAACCTCTGAGATGATGTGATCTTGTTCCATAGGTTGATAATAAAAAAAATAAAGCTGAAAAAAACGGGTAATATCAATTATTTACGAGTTGTCAA
>SLLW01000309.1 GCA_007133875.1 Balneolales bacterium
AATCAGCCTGGCAAAGGGGATCCGGTCGCAGGTATCCTCTTTGAATTCGGTCTGTGCGAAGCCCGGCCTGGAACGCAGGGCTGTTTTATACTCGCTGATCGCGTCCGGCGGCCCGGCCAGCGTGCCGTTAATCCCTTCATCCGAAATATAGACCCGCCCCATCAGACCAAGGCCGGCACAGAGCCGCTTGTGTTCGGCGACCCAGTCATCGGGTTTGTCGATGGCGGCAAACTGATAGTATAGTATGACGGTAAACGGGGAATCCATATAAAGTGCCCGGCCGGTGATGTTTGGTTGAACGATGTCGATCCGTAAAAATAACGATAAACTGCGAAAAATCAGGAAATTTAACGTACTGTCTTGGTAAAGCGGTTTGGCAGTGCTAAATTCAGTAAAACGAATCTATACGACCTTTCTTTTATGCGCAGTGCCGCAATTTTTCTCTGTCTGATGGTTTTGGCGATCTCAGCGGATTTACAGGCTGAAACCGGGAAATCAGGCAACTCCGGGGTGCCGGTCAAATGCGCGACGCCTCATTTGCTGCAATTCGAGAGGGATCCGGAGCGGGTTGATCCGAACATCCGAAAACAGATCGCGGAAGCCGATGATTACGAATCCCTGGATGATCAGGTTCATTACCCGGAATCAGGCAAATTTCGTTTTGTCTACTCCACCGATGGATCCGATGCCGTTCCGTCCGATGACAGTAATGGCTCAGGTATTCCGGATTATGTGGAATGGGCTGCCGAGGCTGCCGACGAATCCTACCGAAAGCAGATTGAAGAGCTCGGATTTAGAGATCCGACCATTCACCAGGGCCTTGAGTGCGGAAACCGTATCGGTATCTGGCAGGAGGAGGTCATCACCGTGCGCTTCCGGAATTTCAATTTTTACGGTCAGTTCCACACGACCAGGCCGTTTGAATTTCTGGTTCATAACAATTTTGAGAATTTTCCACCGAATACGGATCCTGACGGCAATGTTCGTGGCGCTTTGAGAGCAACGATTGCTCACGAATTCAAACATGTCATTCAGTATGCGACCAGCTGTTTTGCTGGTGATGCGTTTAGCTGGCTGGAAATTGATGCCACCATGATGGAGGATATCGTCTACCCCGAAGTCAATGACTATTACAATTACATCGAAGATTCCTATTCGGTGTTTAACACACCGCACAGAAGTGTACCAGCAGATGACATAAATGATACCTATGGTCAGGTGACCTGGGCGCTTTTTTATGCGGAGCATTTGGGGATGCACATGTGGGCGGACACCTGGAGCGCAATCGGCGAGGATCCGCATCTTCCCATGGCCGGTGCCATGACCCGGTCGCTTTGGGAAACAAGCGGATACAGCAAAAACGAGCAGTTTGCAACGCTGCTGGCCAGGAATCATCTCTGGCACGCGCTCTCCGGATCGCGCCAGATTTTGGGATACGGGTTTCCGGATGCCGCTGTTTATCCGGATGGGTTCATGGAACAACGTCACGATCCGATGCCCGACCTCTATGAAGATACGTATCAACTCCCCGCGCTGTCCGGAATCAACCGGATATTTCATGTCGTACCGGGACGTGTCGGGGCTATTTCCCTCGAGGCAACACACGATCACGACCATTTGGCATTCGGAATCACAGGCTATATGCGCGATGGCTCGGCCGCAGAATGGGTGATACCGGCTGATGCCGGCGGGCAAACGAGTGGTGCCACCCGATTCTCCGTCTCCGAACTGGACTCATTTGTTGTGGTGGTTGCTAATGCAGCTCATGAAGACTCACTCTCATACACCCTGAAACTGTCGGTCCAGAGTGTGCCGGAGGTGGCCACACTAAAGCACAACTTCCCGAATCCGGTCAGTACATCGCAAGGCCCGCCCCATACGACCATTGTGTTTACGGTACCCGAGTCCGAAAAGGTCGCTATTGATCTGTATGATCTGCTCGGAAGAAGAGTGCGGCAACTTTTTGATGATGAAGTGAGTGGGGGCCGTCACGAGGTCCCTGTTGATGCCGGCGGACTCTCATCCGGCATATATATCTACCGGTTGCGAACAGCGCACGTACAAGAATCCGGTAAAATGACGTTAATACGGTAATGCTTCTCTGCTTATGTTGTTTACAGACTATAAAGAATTATTTACAATGGTATTGCTGGCAATAATCCCGGAAATACTGACAACACGTTGTTGTGGCCATTCCCGGTTGAGAAGATCCCGTTTTCCCAAATTTACACTATGAGGCGGACATTAGCATTGGTACTGATGATGATTTGGGTCCATCCTGGTTTTATGGGAGGATGGGTCACTGCCCAGAATCCGGTTCGCTGCCACCTCCCCTTGCATGAGGAGCGTATCCCATCATCAGACATAAAAACAATGGAGCCCCTTTCGGTCTCTGCCGATGACGATGACCTGGAAAGTTACATCTCCGAGTCGGGAAAATTCCGGATTCTCTACACCACCGAAGGCCCCGATTCGATTCCCGCTATATATGAGCCGGATCCCGAAGGCATGGATTCGACTATCCTTGTTTATGAGCCGGATCCCGAAGTACCCTATTATGTGATACAAACGGCACATTATGCCGACTCATCATACCGGTATCAGGTGGATAGCCTGGGATTTGTGGATCCGACCGTACATCATGGCATGGGTGAATGCGGTAACCGGGCCGGTTCCTGGCAGGATACCGTCATCACCATCCGTTTCAGCAGCTTTCAGGATTTGCTCGGCGAACCGTACGGCTCATTCAATCCATCGAAACCATTTGAGTTTAGAGTCCACCGCAATTTTGACGGCTTTCCTGAAAATGATCTGGATGACAACCGGCTTGGAGCACTGAAAGCGACCATTGCCCACGAATTCAAGCATGTGATCCAGTATGCCACCAACTGTATGCAGGGAGATGCGGGCAACCGGTCATGGCTGGAAATGGATGCGACGATGATGGAGAACATCGTTCACCCCGATGTAAATGACTACTATAATTACATTAACGGGAGCCGCTCCATTTTTCACTCCCCCGAACATTCGATTCCCGCGACACATTTCAGTGATTCGTACGGCCAGGTCACCTGGATGCTCTACTTTGCAGAAGAATACGGGATAGAATTCTGGGTGGATGTGTGGGATCTGATTCACGGGAATCACATACTTCCGTTTGTGGAGGCGATGAGAACGGAACTTGTATTGCGGGGGGCTTCCTTTGAGACGGCATTTATCCGTAATCATCTGTGGCATATCGCACCGCGAGCACTGTCCGGCGGGAGTAACGGAAACGAGCAGAATCCGCCGGTTTACGGATTCTCGGAGCAGAACCGGTATCCGATGGCCACATTTTACAAACGTTTTGATTCCCTGCCTGACTTCCCGGGAGAGGAGACGGTTGTTCCGCCGCGATCAGCCCGCTATCTGGAGTTTGATGCCGATGAGATTGGTACCGCGGGCCAGGCGGCTTTGGCGCAATTCCATGCGGGTCAGGGAGCGGGGTTGGGGATTCTGGCCCAAACCACTGCCGGCGAGCTTTTGGAATATATCATACCATCATCATTTAACAATCCGCTGCGGTATAAAATGCCGTTTTACTGGGAGGATGTGACCTGGGTGGGCATGGTCAAGGTGAACAGTTTCAGTCAGAGTCCGCTGCAGACCCAGCTTTTTGCCGGTGCCGGCCGGGAGGATGTGGAGCGGCTGCTGTATGGGGATATCACAAAAGAGGGAGCGCTGACCAGCAACGATGCGCTGGAGATGCTGGCATTCCATCTGGATTCGGCTCCCTACTCCATGTTCGACCATTACGTTGGTGATCTGAGCGGCAACGGCGCCGTTACACACTACGATGCCGCCCTGCTTTACCGCTATCTGGACGGAGATCAAACCCCATTTCCCGCAGATTCAACCGGAACGGGCAAGCTGCTCCCCTGGGATTCGTTTGATGAAATTAATCCGGATCAGGGAACGGTCCATCCCATTGCCAAAAATTCCGCAACCAGCGAGGTATCCGATTCGGTTACGACAGAATTACGTATCGAAAATGAACTTGGACAGATTCTCTCTGATCACGATATGGATCTGGTTATCTCGGTGCCGGGTGCATCCGGTGCAAGCTGGAACTCCCTCTTTATTGAAATTGCAATCGATTATCCCCCACCGGGACCCGATGGCGGGTCCAACAGGATTGATCTCGAATTTCGGGATGTAGTTACGGGCAACGGAGCGGATGTTCCGGAGGGATGGGTCTATGAGTACGATACCAATGTACTGAAATTGGCATACGCCTCTGCCGCCCCACTTGGAAACCGGACCGGCATTTCAATCGATGATTGGCCGGATGATTTGTTAACACTGCGATGGCAGTCGGGAAGCCGGGGCAATGTCCATTTTGAAATCGTCGGTTTCGAACTTGATGAAAAGGATATTGCTTTTACGTACGAGGCGATGGATACCATATATGTGATGGGTCCGGTAGGAACCGATGACCCGGGAGAGCAGCCTCTCGCATTTGAGCTGCATCAGAATTATCCCAATCCGTTCAATCCGGAGACGACCATCTCCTTTACCCTTCCGGAACAGGAACAGGTCAGGCTGGAGGTATATGATATTACCGGCCGGCGAGTGGCCACGCTTGCAGACGGGCCGATGCCTGCAGGACACCATTCTGTTCGTTTTGATGCCGGTAATCACACTTCCATGAGCAGCGGAGTCTACCTGTACCGAATCAGGGCCGGCGATCGTACCGATGTCCGTAAAATGACATTAATCAAATAAATTGCTAAAAAAAGCAGCGGGGATTTTTTTCCTGCATGGTTCTTCATAGACTGTGACAAGATTTTTTCAGCCAATTTTGTATTAACACTCCGTTGCTCATGTCACAAAAGAATTCCCATCGGGAGCATAACCCGGGCAAGACCACCCTCTCCCGCACACTTGTCGGTGCAGTCGCCGGCGACATCATTGGATCGATTTACGAAGGGAATGAGATAAAAACCACCGATTTCCCGCTTTTTTCAGAGGAATGTACATACACTGATGACACCGTAATGACGGTGGCGGTGGCTGATGCCATTCTGAATGGAAAAGATTTTGCCCGGACCCTTCATCAATATGGCCGGCGGTATCCGGATCGTGGATACGGCGGGATGTTCCGGGAGTGGCTATATGACAACCGGTTACAGCCCTACAACAGTTTCGGCAACGGCTCGGCGATGCGGGCGAGTCCGACCGGTTTTGCCGCACGCAATCTGGATGAGGCTCTGAGTCTGGCCCGGAAATCGGCTGAGGTGACGCACAATCATCCCGAAGGTATAAAAGGGGCCCAATCGATTGCCGCATCAATCTTCCTGGCACGAGCCGGTACCGGAAAGGCGGAGATCCGAAAGCAGATAACCCGGATGTTCGATTATGATTTGGATTTCACGCTGGACGAAATTCGACCGGATTATATATTTGATGTCACGTGTCAGGGCTCGGTACCACAGGCGATCGTTGCGTTTCTTGAGAGCAGGGATCTGGAAGATGCGATACGTCTGGCGATCTCCATCGGTGGTGACAGCGACACCATTGCCTGCATGGCCGGCAGCATTGCCGCGGCCTGGTACCAGGAAATTCCGGATGAAATTATCGAGCGCGTCAGCTCCATCCTGCCTCCGGCATTTATTGAGATATTGGACCGGTTTGATCAAGAAGTCGT
>SLLW01000270.1 GCA_007133875.1 Balneolales bacterium
AAACGGTATTACGCTGATGAAGGGTACCGGAATACCAGTGTCGATGTTATTGTATCCGAAACCGATACCCTGCGGAACCGGGTTTCTCTGATTTTTGATATTGACCGGGGGGACCGTATTCAAATCAAGAATATTGAATTTGAAGGCAATGAATCGTTTTCGGACCGCAGGCTGCGCCGCAATTTCGGTGATGTCAAGCGTGACCGCTGGTGGCGGATTTTTACCAGACAGACCTACAACCAGAACGAATATGAAGAGGGTCAGGAAGAACTGTTACAATTCTACCGGCAAAACGGATATATGGATGCCCGTATCATAGAAGATTCGGTCTATGTTTACAGCCGGAGCAGAGACCGGCAGGCGATCGGTGTTTATGTAAAAATTGATGAAGGCCCGCAGTACCGGGTGCGTAATATCACCTGGGATGGAAATACGGTTTATGAGGATGACCAACTCACTTCAGCACTCGATATGGCCCCGGGTGATGTGTTTAATGAGCAGAAGTTTGAAGAAAATCTGAGAATGAACAGAGATAATACCGATGTCACCAGTATGTATAATGATATCGGATACCTGTTTTTCAATGTTCAGCCGGAATTTCAGAGGGTGGATGGCGATTCGCTGGATATCTCACTCTTTGTCGTTGAGGATGAGACGGCAACGGTACGCAGGGTGGAGTTCACCGGAAATACGAAAACGCACGATGATGTGGTTCGCCGAACACTGCGGAACCTCCCCGGATCACGTTACAGCCGATCAGCTATTATGCGCTCCATCCGGGAATTGTCTCAACTTGGTTATTTTAACCCGGAAGCGATCCAGCCGGATCTGGATGTCGATTATGAAAATAAAGAGGTCGATATCATTTACATGCTGGACGAATCACAGAGCACCGACAACTTCGAGTTTTCGGGGGGATATGGCGGCCGGCAATTCGGTATGATTCTCTCGGCCAGAGTCAACTTCAACAACTTCTCGGCCGGACGTTTGTTTGATTCCTCCGCATGGCGGCCATTGCCGAGCGGGGACGGCCAACGCTTATCTCTGGGGGTTCAGGTAACCGGCCGGGGATACCAGAACTTTAGTTTCGGGTTTCAGGAGCCGTGGTTTCTGGGACGTCCGAATTCTCTCGGGGTGAATCTTTCATACAGCCTCTTCTCCGGACGGAGCGGCAGGTTCGTAGGGCAAAGTTCGGCCCGGCAGGAGATGTTTTCCGGTTCGGTATCGTATGGTAGACGTTTAAATTGGCCGGATGATTACTTCCGTCATATCTCACGGATTCGTTACCAGTATTTCGATGTCGCCGGTTTTGTCTCCTTACTTGGTGGTCAGGCTAATATTCTCTCCTTTGAACAGGAGCTTCAGAGGAATTCGGTTGACAATCCCCTCTCCCCGAGTTCCGGTTCAAAACTCTCCCTGACCTTTGAAGCGGCCCCACCGTTACCCGGATTTTCCCAATACTTCAAAGCCGGTATGGATTATCAGTTTCATATACCGATTATCGACAGGCTGGTTTCTTCATACGGGGCACAATTCGGTTACATGAGCTGGTTCGGAAGTTCCGACCGAAGTCAGTTTCAGCGCTTTTATCTCGGCGGGACGGCACTTCAGCAACAGCAGGTCTTTACCAGGGACAATATCGATATGAGAGGATTTCCCGGCGGATTTGAAGGTTCTATTTCACCGTATCGGGATGGTGAAGAGATTGGTGGTACCGTATATAACAAATACTTTGCCGAAATCAGTTATCCCGCTGTCCGCAGTGAGCAGATTCAGTTTATTCCATATACCTTTGTGGAAGCTGGTAACGCCTACCTTGGTTACAAGGAGTTCGATCCGTTTAATGTAAAACGGGCTGCCGGCTTTGGTGCTCGGATTTTCATGCCAATTCTCGGACTCGTTGATCTCAGTTACGGATACCGGTTTGATGGTCTGGATGCACCGGGTGTAAATGCCGGTGAATGGCAATTTCTCTTTAATATCGGAGCACCGTTCTGATGAAAAAACAACTGTTGTTATTTATAGCATCATACCTGTTTTTGCTGTTTATCGGTGCCGGATCGGTTAAGGCTCAGCAAGAAATCGGTTATATCGATTCGGATTTCATCATGGAGGAAATACCGGAGTATACTGGAATCAGGCAACGTCTTGAAACAATCGCCCAGAACTGGCGTGAGGAAATAGATGAAATGCAGGTCGAAATAGAGCAGATGAAACAGGATTTTGAAGCTCGTGAAATCCTGTTTACACCGGATGTGAGAAGGCAACGGCAGCAGGAGATTGATCAGAAAGTCAGAGAAAGGGAACAGTATATTAATCAGCGGTTTGGCCCGGATGGTGATTATTTTCGCCAGCAGGAAGAACTTCTTGAGCCGCTTCAACAACGCATTTTGGAAGCAGTCGTACGTGTAGCTGAACGAGAAGGGTATGATCATGTCTATGACCGTGCCGGGGATTACTTGTTTCTCTATTCAAGGCGGCGCCATGACATAAGCAGGGATGTGCTCGATGAGTTGGGCATCTTTGTTGAAGATGATTCATTGTAGCATTTTTTGCACAATTTAGATTTAATATGGTACGTAATATCTTATGTTGCTTTGCAATAACAAGCGAAAAAGCCTTATCTTTGGTAAATTTTTACACCCATTTCAAATAATATTGATATGAAGTCTATACTGCTTACTGCCATTGTTACGCTTATACTGGCAGTATCGGTTGCAGCGCAACCAAAAGTTGGTTATATGAACCCACAGCTTGTTCTGGATAACCTGCCCGAGAAAGAAACTATTGAACGTCAGTTAAATCGGTTTCTTGATCAAAGAGAACAGGAGTTTGAAGAAAAAGCGATAGAGTTTCAAAATAAACTGGCTGAATTTCAGCAGGCCGCCCCTGAACTTTCTGAAGCTGAAACAAGGAGGCAACAGCAGGAGCTTCAGGTAATGGATCAGGAATTGGATGATTTTCAAAGAAGGGTTCACCAGGAGTTGGAGCAGCGCCAGTCGGAATTACTTGGGCCTGTTTTACAACAGATGAATAATGTCATCGAAACAATCGCAATTGAGATGGATCTCGACTATGTATTAAATGAAGCGACAGGCGAAGGTGAAATGCTTCTATTGTTTGTTTCACAGGATGGGCAGGAGCAGCTGGACCTTACCGATCGCGTTTTAAACCGAATGTTAAACCAAAATTAACGTAGTTACTTATATTACCAATGAAAAAATCTTTATTAGTTTTCGGATTCATTTTCCTGCTCGGTTTCATCACTATCCCGACAGAAAAAGCACAAGCTCAGGATGAGCTTCGAATTGGGTATGTCGACCCGCAGACAATTATGAGAAGCATGCCGGAAATGGCTGCTATCGAACGGCGGCTCCAGAACTTCGTTGAAAGAAAACGGCAGGAATTCGCCGATAAAGAGGCCAATTTCCGCAGAGAAGTAGAAGAGTATCAGCAAAAAGTAGCTGTCATTTCAGAAGAAGCCCAACGAAATGAAGAGGAACGCCTTGCCGAATTGAATCTTGAACTGCAGGAGTTCCAGCAAAACTTCCAGCAGGAAATTCAGGAGCGCCAAATGTCATTACTGGAGCCTCTGCTTGACAAAATTCAGGGTGCCATCGACCAGGTAGCTTCCGATCGTCAGTTTACTTATGTACTCAATACCATGACCAATAATGGTGATTTTATAATTTTGTATGCATCTGATCAGGCACAGCAGAATTACGATATCACCGAAGAAGTCATGCAAATACTCGACTTGATGTAATTTGGTACCTCACTGTTGAAGAAGGTGTTATCCGATAATGTGCCTCCGGTTTCCAATCCCTGGGAACTGGAGAACAAGCTTGGCAAGGAGGGTTTTCAACGGATAATGGGACTGGATGAGGTTGGCAGGGGATGTCTCGCCGGTCCTGTAGTCGCCGCAGGTGTGGTTCTTGGATCGGATAGTGCGATTACAGGAATTGCTGACAGCAAGAAGTTGAGCGCTAATAAGAGAGTTGCAACTGCAGAGTTGATCAAACGGCATGCTGTATGCTGGACCATCGCCTGGTGTACCAATGATGAAATTGATACGCTTAATATCCTTAAAGCTTCTCTGAAGGCGATGGCCCGATGTGTGGAGAAAGCTTCGCCCAGGCCCGATTTCCTGCTTATTGATGGGAACAAACCTATTGACGGTATGCTTGTCCGCTCAGAGACGGTCGTAAGAGGGGATAACCGGAGCGTGAGTATCGGAGCCGCATCTATTCTAGCCAAGGTATACCGTGATGCCCTGATGACAAACTTGCATCAACAGTATCCTGAGTTTGGTTGGGATACAAACGTTGGATATCCGACGGCCAGTCATTATGAGGCTTTGCACAGGTACGGATTCACACCATTCCACCGCCAGTCTTTCCGGTTAGGAACCAGTACCCCATACCAGAATAACAGATAAACGTTTTGTTCCAGAATTACGGTTAACCTGTTTATTTGAATACATAATAATGCGGTTGCCCGGAATGGAACACGGTGTGAATTGCCGGAGTGGACAATCTGTGATGGAGTACAATCTGTGATTCAGGAATAGATACTGAATTCACGTTTATAATAGCTGAAATTCATGCATATGGCCAGCATGAGGGTGTAGGAGAGAAATGCAGATCCCCCATAACTTATGAACGGCAATGGAAGGCCAATCACGGGAAAAAGTCCCATGGCACTCCCGAGGTTTATTACCAGGTGGACAAAGAAAATGGAGGCAACCCCGACGATTACGAGTTGTGCAAAGGGGTGTTTATGTTCCCCGGCGATACTCAACAACCGCATCAGCATAACAGAGAAAATGAGAAGAAGCGAACCAGCTCCGATAAAGCCGAACTCTTCCGCTATTACAGGGAATATGAAATCGGTCCATTGTTCAGGCAGAAACCTGAGCTGGGTTTGGGTGCCTTCCAGAAAGCCTTTCCCCCACAAACCACCGGATCCGATCGCCGTCTTTGCTTGCATCACATTCCAGCCGGCCCCCTGAGGATCCAGAGACGGGTTGACAAACGCTTCAATCCGGGATTGCTGATGTGGTTTGAGGACCTGGTACAAGGCAACTTGCATACCTCCGACAACAAGCAGACCGATTGCCAGAGCCGAAGTCGTGAGCCAAAGCCGTTTCTGAATAAAGAAGATGGCAGCCGTCAGAAACAGGGTTACAACAACTCCAATCTTCCAGTCAATCACCGAGAAGTAGGCTATAATGGCCGGAGAGATCAGAAACAGGGAAATGCCATAGGGCAGACCGGACCAGAAGAGCATCACTGGAATTATGGAGAGCAAAACCAGGGCTGTGCCGGTATCGTTTTGCAGGATAATGATGATACTGGGTATAACCATCAAAAGTACGGCAAAAAGAGCTGAACCGATATGTTCGGTAGTGATATCCCGTCTGCTGGTCAAATAGTTAGCCACAACCAAAATCGTTGCCAGTTTAAGCATCTCGCTAATTTGAAAACGAATATTGCCGATGACAAGCCAGCGTCGGGCTCCACCCGCTTCAACACCCCAAATAACGGTTGCTATAGCCAGCAACAGGCAAACAGCGTAAAAAAGGTAGGAAATTTGCTGAAATGTTCTGGGGTTGGCAAAATGAATGGCGACCAACAGCATGATCGAGATGAACACCCAGATGATCTGGTTAAAAAAATTATTTTGA
>SLLW01000375.1 GCA_007133875.1 Balneolales bacterium
TGATTATATCCGCGCCAGCCATCGGTGGTTTCACCGTCAAAAAGCAGCATCCAGCCCTGCTCGATTTCTTCATCATTGAGAGCATTATGAGCGACGGATCGTTCGTCATTGGAGCCACAAGCGAAAGCAAATCCGCAGATCAAAAGCACAAGGATAGAATATTTCAAAGTGAAAGGGTTTAGTAGGTCTTATAATTATTGATTGGTTATAGCTGCTGAAATGTTTACTTGTGCAGCATTAGTTAGCAGATAGCAGCAGGATATTTATCAAGCGGGCAAATCCGGCAGATTCCATCCTGCCCGATATTCGTGTTTGATGAGTCCTTCGGCAAATTCACGCGCATTAATCGGATCCGTCAGTTTCTGCTCAAACGTCGGGTGTCCGTCTTCAATGACGAAACCATCCTCAACAATGATTTTGAGCGTTTCATGATCGGAAATATTGGTGAACTGCATATTTTCACCGTCCCATTCAAGAACCTTGTGCAATTCCTGAAGCCGAACCGCCAGCACTCCCATTACAACCATCTCATTAAATGGACCTGCTTCCTTGAAATAGGATTTGGCTTCTACCCTGGATTCAGGACTTTCTTTGCAAGCCCGTACCCAGTCCAGTTCATGACTGGTTTCAACCCTTCGTTCCGTTTTGGGAACCGACGGTTCGTTACCTGACAATAACCATGGATCCAAGCCATAGCAACCGCATATAAGCGTATCTTTGGTTCCGTAAAACAAGACGCCTCCTCCCTGGTGATTCATGTTTCTTCCGGCTGGCCATCCCTCGGGCTTGAGAGGCTTTATGCCACCGTCGAACCAGTGCACTTCAAGTTCCGGTAAAGCGACTTTGAGATTACTCTCGCGCTCAGGGAATGTTAATTCCACTTTTTGGGCTACCGGTGCGGAATCCCTAAGCAACATTGTGGAGCTGCCCTGTACTTTGGTGGGGTATCCAAGCTGAAGCGCTTTGAAAGCAGGGTGTACAATATGACAGGCCATATCGCCGAGTGCACCGGTTCCGAAATCCCACCATCCGCGGAAATTCCAGGGAGTATAGGCTTCATTATAAGGGCGCATATCAGCTGGTCCGACGAATAAATCCCAATCCAATGTATCTGGAACTTCCTGTGCCTCTTTCGGAGTGTTCAGGCCCTGTGGCCAGATCGGCCGATCGGTAAATGTTTCTACCCGGGTAACTTCTCCGATTACTCCCTCGGCGATCCATTCGGTCATCAGGTTAACACCTTCTCCGGAGGCACCCTGATTACCCATTTGAGTGGCTACACCATATTTTTCAGCAAGTTTGGTAAGCAGGCGGGATTCATAAACGGTATGTGTAAGCGGTTTTTCCACATAGACATGTTTACCCATTGTCATGGCATGTGCTGCAATTGTTGCGTGGGTATGATCAGATGTTGCCACAACGACAGCGTCAATATCATTGCCCATTTCATCAAACATTTTTCGCCAGTCCCAATATTTTTTTGCATCGGAAAAATATTCAAAAGAATTTCTGGCATACCGCCAGTCTACATCACATAGTGCAACAATATTCTCAGAGACTTCCATCTCGCGGAGGAGGGAAAAGCCCTTTCCGCCGACACCCACACCGGCAATATTCAGTTTATCACTCGGAGCACGATGTCCAAGTCCACTAACAACATAACTTGGCAAAATTGTGAAAGCGGCGGTTGTTGCAGCGGATTTGGCGATAAAATCGCGGCGGGTGATCCCCCCCGTCTTTAATTTCTTTTCCATATTGCTCTTATTAAGATATAAATTGATATATGATTTGGAGTCGGTCCATGGTGCTATGTAATTTTAAAAAAGCATAGAGAACCGGTATGCCATGGTATTTAGCAAGATTTAGTTATTCAATGTATTATTTGTGCTGTTAATTTGCAATACGATTTACGTTAAGGAGGACGTGGCTCCAGTTTAATCATTAATGTCACAATAGGGCTCTTTACGCATGAATAACGCATTGTGATCCAGCGGTTGTATTTATAAACCCGATTAGGGTTAGAATCCGGTATTCTAATACCCGCCAAGGATGAACCTATGAATCGATATTATCAAAGGTTTTTTTATATTTAATTCAAGACACTTACGTTAATAAAAACAAACTTATTTTTTCCTTTTTGATCTCAATAAAATGAATGTAAAATTTGACTCTGAAAAAAAACTCATAACCAGACGTGAGTTTGTTAAAGCCACAACTTTGACAGCCAGTGGTTTATTAATGAGCACAATGCCGTTTGGTGCGGCCTATGCCGCAGGAAGTGATACCTTGAAAGTTGCACTTGTCGGGTGTGGGGACAGGGGTACCGGTGCGGCATTCCAAGCTCTTAATGCCGGTGAAGGCATCAAACTGGTTGCCATGGCTGACATTCTTGAAGACCGGCTTCAGAGAAGCTATGAAGTGCTCTCAACAAGATACGGGGATACGGGCAAGATGGATGTTCCGGAAGAGCACCGGTTTATCGGATTTGACGGATACAAGCACGCCATTGCATTGGCTGATGTTGTGCTTTTAACAACACCTACCTATTTCCGGCCTCTTCATTTTGAAGAAGCCGTTAATAGCGGCAAACAGGTATTTATGGAAAAACCCGTTGCCAGCGATCCTGCTGGTGTTCGCCGTGTGTTGAAAGCCGCAGAAACGGCACGTGAAAAAAACCTGAATGTCGTAGTTGGATTACAGCGCCGGTATCAGAAATGCTATCGGGAAGTTTATAAGCGCATTCAGAACGATGGAGTGGGAGATATCATTTCCGGACAAGTATACTGGAATCAGGGATTGTTTCGTGCAGCTGTGCGTGAACCCCATTATAGTGAATTGGAACATCAGATAAGAGGTTGGTACTATTTTATCTGGCTTGCAGGTGATCAGGTGCTGGACCAACTCATTCATAATTTGGATATTGCCAATTGGTTCACCGGTGAATATCCGGTTTCGGCTCAAGGTATGGGCGGTTCCGAAGTCCGGACAGGAAAAGAGTATGGTGAAAACTTTGATCATCATGCCATCGAGTTTACGTATCCTGGCGGAGTGGTAATCAGCAGTCAATGCAGGCAAATCCCGGGTGTTCATAACCGCGTAGATGAACTGTTTCAGGGTACGAATGGAACTGCGTATACCAGTGGCGGATCTTCAACGGGAATTATCAGGGATCGCAGCGGGAATGTTCGTTATGATCACCAGGGAATGGATGATCCCAACCCTTATCAAACAGAACTTGATGAACTGATTGCTTCGATCCGGTCAGGAAACGTGATAAATGATGCATTCTACGGAGCAAAATCATCAATGACTTCCATAATGGGTTTCATGGCCAGCCATACCGGACAAATTATTGAATGGGATAAAGCCATAAACTCGAACGAAAAACTGGCACCGGAACCGGAAGACTTCAGCTGGGACACTCCCCCTCCTGTTTTACCGGATGAAAACGGATATTATGCAAAGCCGGTTCCCGGTCAAACTAGAACATTTTTATAGTCCATCGACCAATAAACATCATGTGTTGCCTCGAAACTCCCGAATCGGTTTAGTCCAGATTGCTCGATTTTTTTGCCGCTGCTCCAAAGGCCGCTTCCGACAATCACTCTTCCTGGTATATCCGGACATATTAAAATGATGGAGATTATTGCTCCCCAGTCAACAGTGGCTCGGCAGCATGCGTTTTGGGCCGGGCATGAAGTACCTTATCACGCAGATGCCGGATGAGCGAATAGGACATGACTGCAGATGCCCGTGGCAAAACCCGTTCATCTACATCAAAACAGGAGTGGTGCAAGGGATAGGTGGTTTCCGGTGCGTGCGCGGTTCCCACACGCATGAACAGGCCCGGAATTTTCTGGGTATAATATGCAAAATCTTCGGCGCCAATGCTTTGTTCCCGTTCAGAAAAGCGGTCATCACCGAGCTGTGTAGTGACAATTTTCCGGATATAGCGGTACATCTGCTCGTTATTGATGACCGACGGGGCACCAGTACCAAACCGAACCCGGGCATCGACATGGTTCATAGCGCCGATGCTGGTGGTGATTTCGCTGGTGTATTCCCGGAGTTGCTGGCGAAGCTGTTCATCCATGGTTCGCAGGGTTCCGCCGAATGAAACATGATGCGGGATAACATTGAGAGCGTCACCGGCGTGGAAAGCACAAATCGAAAGCACCCCGGGTTTGCGGGCATCAGTCACTCGCCCAATCATTTGATAAAGGTGATGAATGATCTGATGGGCGATCCAGATTGTATCTTTCCCTTCGTGAGGCCTTGCGGAGTGTGATGTCGACGGGGTGTCGACGGTGATTTCGAAGGTGTCGAATGACCCGGTTTCGGGACCGGGCCTTGCACTATAGTACCCGCTGGGCAGACTTGGATCGCAGTGAATGCCATAAATCGCTTCCACACCATCCAAAACCCCCTCCTGGATGATTCGCGGCGCACCGCTTGGGTTTACCTCTTCAGCGGGCTGCCAGAAAACGCGGACCGTCCCCTTCAATTCGCTGCGGTGCCGGTGCAGCAACCTGGCAACACCGGCTGCGATGGTACTGTGGACATCGTGTCCGCAGAGGTGGCCGAATCCGGTTCGTTTTGATGCGTACGGTTTCTCCTTCTGATCCTGGATAGGCAGGCCATCCATATCAGCCCGATAGGCGATGACGGGTCCGTCAAATTCTCCTTTGATATCGGAATAGAATCCGGTTCCCGCCATTCCTATTGGGGTAGGGAGCCCTGAATCAGCCAGATGCTGCCGAAGGATTTTGGATGTCTGAAACTCAGACCAGCCGGTTTCCGGATGCTCATGCAGCGTCCGCCGGAGGGTGATCAGTTCATCTTCGATAGCAATGGCATCGGATCGAAGTTGTTTCAGCAAGTCATCCATAAAGCGTATCAGGCACTGAAAGAAGTACCGCAGCCGCAAGTGCTTGTGGCATTCGGGTTGTTGAATACAAAACCGCGGGCATCCAGGCCGTCGTGGAAGTCGATGGAGATACCACTCAGATAGAGGATATGACGTTTGTCAACAATCACCTCGATTCCATTGGTAGTAAATAATTGATCACCGTCATTTCGTTCGTCAAATCCAAGCGAATAACTCAGGCCGGAGCAGCCTCCCCCCTTAACGGCGATCCGCAGATAGTGATGTTGGGGAATCTGATCCTCTTCGATAATTTTTATTACCTGTTTTGCCGCCCGTTCCGTCAATTCTACGGGGGCTTTGGTATCCTGTCCGCTTATTACATTTTGTGCAAGATCCATAAAACAATCGTTGGTTTGTCGCGCCGGCATCGACGCCGGCAGTCGTATCCTGTTATTTATACAGATTCCAAATATACAAAATTTCAACCCCAAAATGAAGTGTCCAGCCACAGTGGACAGCAGCACAGGTATCGTCCCGCGCCGATGGATATGAGCGTCCGTGCCGGGAGCGATCCGGTGGTTCTGGATTTCCGGAGGTTCCGGAAGTTACACCGAAAGGGTGAACAGATCGGTTTGGTTTTTCTTGAACAGCCGAAGCACCCCGAGGGAAGTCAGGTCGATCAAAATCCGTGAAGCCTGCTTGCGGTTTATGTCGGCAAGACTCGAATACTGATCAACGGTGATATTGGGATATTCATTCAGATACCGGAATAATTTCTGCTCATTGGCACCATAGTGGAA